>CAMQBP010000021.1 GCA_946999025.1 uncultured Prevotella sp.
GCTCTATCAGTGAACAACCCACTATTGTGAAGAAAGATGCCGTGAAAGTTTTGCGGCAGACGCAACCACAAAAACCCAAAAAGAAACGGACACCTGTTAAAACACAGAAGAAAGTTGGTACAGTAAAAGATGATGTTGATAAAGTATATACGGTATCATCAGTGATGCCTCAGTACGAAGGGGGCATAACAGCTTTAGCGGATTTTTTATCAACAAACATGAAATATCCCGTAGAGGCGCAGAAAAAGAAAATAGAAGGGCGCGTCATCGTGAATTTTGTTGTAGAAAAAGATGGATCGCTTTCAGATTTTAAGGTTGTCAGATCTATTGACCCATTATTAGATGCGGAAGCCCTCAGAGTGGCAAAGTTGCAAAAGAAATGGAAGCCTGGATATGAAAAAGGCAAGCCTGTGCGGGTTCAATACACACTTCCCATCACTTTTAAGTTGAAATAAACTTATCGATCAATGAAGCGAATGTGAATAAGTATGCGGCTCTTTCATAGAAGAGAGAGGTTGTTAATGATGAAAACAATCTTTGTTCTATTGTTTCAACAACAATACTAATGAATGAAATGAATCGCACTGCTTGTTTTCATTCGCTTCATTTTGCGTCATTTATTATAACAACACTGCCCCTTTAATGACGGCATTGCATCATTTTCCCCATATCATTTTGGATATAAAAAATCTATTGTCTTTGTCTTATTGTTTTACCAAAAAACGACCATTGGAAATCTTCAAAATAGAAAAAATCAATAGGCAAACAGGCTGCAAGCGAGGAGATGATTTGAACAAAATAAGCGGCTTTCAAAGTTAGAGCATTGACTTTGCGGTCTTGAAAACATGCATTAGAGGTCTTATTCACATGCTATTGCATGGCGAAAGCATATAAATTGGAGGCTTATCTCAACGCTTTTGTCGCCAAAAAATGATAAAATTATGAATGAAAAAAGGCGATTTGAGTATAACGTACACAATGTCAATGGATTATAAAAATTGCTCATAATTTGCGTATTTGTGACCAACTTTGCCGTTGGTTGTCTACACGAGAATTATGAGCGGAACTTTGTAAAGAAAAATCAGCTTTTATAATCCTTTCATGTAGCGTATCTCCAACCCGACATACGCTCATGGATGCGGGTAATACCGAGTGGCAAGTGGAATGATTTTTGGTGGAATCAGTTGGTTTACGTCGGCGCCTTGCTTAATGCGTCGGCGCACTTCCGTACTGCTGATGTTGTAAAGAGGCGTGTCCAACAGGTGAGCGTTGTGGGGCAAACTTTGTTTGTTGATGGGAGCGTTGATGCGGGGATAAATGATAATCTCGTAATTTCGTAGGATGTCTTCATGGTGTGCCCATTGGTCAAATACCAGCCAGTTGTCGGCTCCGATGATGAGTGTGAATGATATTTCAGGATGCTCGGTGGATAAATGTCGCAGCGTGTTCCAGGTGTATGATGGTTTGGACAGGTGAAATTCGGTATCGCAGGCAATGAGTTTCGGCTCGTTTTGCAGGGCCGTGCGTGTCATTTCCAACCGCAAATGGTCATCGAGCAAGTTGTCTTGTGGCTTCAAGGGATTTTGAGGAGACACCATGAACCATATCTCATCCAAGGAGGAAAGCCTGAGAATGTGCTTTGCCAACTGGATGTGTCCGTTGTGTATGGGATTGAAAGACCCACCGTAGATGCCTACTTGTTTCATCGTGCCGGGTGACTTCACGCTTTCTCTTCTTCCAAAAATGAGCGGATGACCTCCAATGTTTCCTGTTTTGCCTTTGCCAAATCGTCATTGATTACGATCTTGTCAAACTGAGATGCGAACGACAATTCGTATGAAGCCTTGGCCAGACGGTCTTCTATGACACTCTGTGCGTCGGTGGCACGCCCTTCCAACCGACGTCGAAGCTCATCTACCGAGGGCGGCTGTATGAAAATGCTCAAGGCCCTTTCGCCATAAAACCGCTTGATGTTGATGCCGCCTTTGACATCCACGTCGAACACAACGTTTTGCCCAGCGGCCAACTGTTTGTCCACTTGCGCTTTCAGTGTGCCATAAAAGCGGTCTTCATATACCTCCTCGTACTCCAAAAACTCATCGTTGTCAATACGTTCGCGAAACTCCTGAGGACTGACGAAGAAGTATTCCACGCCATCTCGTTCTGTACCTCTTGGCTTACGACTGGTACATGAGATGGAGAAAGCCAACCTTAGTTCGGGATGCTCTTCCATGAGCCAGTTCACGATAGTGCTCTTACCACTGCCCGAAGGCGCCGAGAAGATGATGAGATGGGTTTGGGGCCTCCCCCCGCCCCTCATAAGGAGGGGAGCATTATCAGTGGACGTCGTATTCTGTACGGTTTGTTGTTTGTTTTGCTCGTTTCGATGGTTCATGATTTGTCTTATTTGTTTAAGTACGTTTTGCGTGTCTGTCAACACCTCTTCGTTTGTGAATCGTATAACCTGATAGCCAAAAGATTCGAGATAAACTGTTCGCTGTTCGTCAGAGATGAGTTGGTCGCCAATGAAATGATACCCTCCATCCACCTCAATAATCAACTGTTTGGAAAGGCATACAAAATCAGGAATATATTGACCAATCAAATGCTGTCTTCTGAATTTTGCCCCCAAATGATTTCCCTTTAAGTATTCCCAAAGCACAGCTTCGGCTTGTGTCGGATAGTTTCGATGTTGCAGTGCCCGTTCTTGCAAAACTTTGTATAAAGAAGCATCTGCTGTCTCGTATTTATATCTTTCTTGCCTGTTTTTTCCCATGTGCTTTATCGACAGTCATCAGCGCAATGAATAGAGTTCAGGAAGATACCTTTTCCCTTAATCCCAAAGTACAAATGATACAGCTCCCTTATGTGTGAGTCATTTTTATAATTCCCAATCGCTCTATCCTTTCCAGCTTATACCTCCCCTCCTTTGGAGGGGTTGGGGGAGGCTTCCCGTTTGGGCTTACAGTGCGTTGAGTACCTGCTCCTTGATCTGTTCCAGCTCATCTTTCATCTGCACCACAATGTTCTGCATTTCAGCCAAATTACTTTTTGAACCAGTAGTATTGATTTCACGTCCCATCTCTTGTGCGATGAATCCGAGCTTCTTGCCGTTGGGAGTTGTTTCGTTCATGGTGTCACGAAAATATTTCAAGTGATTGGCAAGGCGTTGTTTCTCCTCGCTGATGTCGAGCTTCTCGATGTAATAAATGAGTTCTTGCTCCAAGCGGTTCTTGTCGTATTCGGCATTTGGTATCTGTTCGAGGCCATCTACAATTCGAGTTCTAATCTTTTCTACGCGCATCTTCTCATAAGGTTCTATCTCTTGAAGTAGTCGCGCAATGTTATCAATCTTCTCGTTGAACTTATTTTGTAGAGCCGCACCTTCCTGTTGTCGGAAGCTAATTAAATTCTGAAGAGCTTCCTCTATTGCCTGTTTTGCCATATTCCACTCTTCGTCCTTCAGCACTTCGATTTCTGTTTTCAATGTGATGTCGGGCAATCTGACAATCGTTTGAAACCAATCCAAGGGCTCTGGAATGCCTGTTGTCTTTGCTATTTGTTTTATCTGTTGGTAATAATGCGCAACAATATCCGAGTTAATCGGGTTTACTTCGTTAGCAATATCCTTCTCTATCCAAATAGAAAAGTCTATTTTCCCACGATCCAGCGCACTCGATACTTGCTGTCTAATCTCCATCTCCTTTTCTCGATACAGCGGTGCGATGCGAGTAGAGAGGTCGAGCGACTTACTGTTAAGGGATTTAATTTCAACATTTATTTTTTTTTCTTTGTAGGTTACGATTGCTTTTCCGTAACCCGTCATCGATTGTATCATAGCTTCAACACGTTAAATTTATGCAAAAGTAATCATTTTGCAGGAAAAAAGCGTAAATTTGCATTTTATTTAGGTAATATTTACGATACGTATGTCGTGTATTTTAAGCATAGAGACTAGTACAGACGTGTGTTCCGTGGCCGTAAGCCAAGATGGAGCATGCATCTTTGAGAGAGAAGATCACAGCGGTCCCAACCATGCTGTGAAGTTGGGCGTGTATGTAGACGAGGCACTGTCGTTCATAGACAGTCATTTAATTCCGCTCGATGGCGTAGCTGTGAGTTGCGGACCGGGTTCGTATACCGGCCTGCGTATTGGCGTATCGATGGCCAAAGGCGTTTGCTATGGACGTTCGGTCAAGTTGATTTCCGTTCCAACGCTCGAGCTGTTGTGCGTCCCCGTGTTGTTGAGCGAGCAGATACAAGAGGAAGATGCGTTGTTGTGTCCCATGCTGGATGCCCGTAGAATGGAGGTGTATGCACAGCTTTTCGACCGTTCTTTGAAAGAGATTCGACCGATACAAGCCGATGTGGTAGACCGCGACACCTATAAATCCTATTTGGATGAGCATCCCATATATTTCTTTGGGAATGGTGCTGAGAAGTGTTTGGACGCCATCAACCACCCCCATGCGCATTTCATCAAAGGCGTAGAACCCTTGGCCAAGAACATGTTCCCATTGGCGGAGATACGCATGATGAACGAGCAGTTTGAGGATGTGGCTTATTTCGTCCCATTCTATTTGAAGGACTTTGTGGCCAAATCACCCAAGAAGTTGCTTTAAGAGGATGGGGTTTGCCGTGACGAGGCTTTTAGTTGATAAATAAATTGAACTATGGATATTGAAGGATTAGATTATAATACCCAGCGCGAGAAACTCATCTTGCCAGAGTATGGCCGTGAAGTGCAGAACATGGTAGACCATGCTGTATCGCTCACCGACAAGGATGAGCGTCAACGATGTGCCGAAGCCATTGTCGCAATCATGGCCCGCATGTTTCCACAGAGCCGTGAGAACGAGGATGTTCAGCGGAAGATGTGGGATCATCTTGCCATCATGAGCAACTTTAAGCTTGACATCGATTATCCTTATGATGTTTCGCAGGCGGCTAAGATTTATGCAAAGCCCGAACCATTGAAATATCCTATGAACCGAATTCCTGTGCGTCACTATGGAAACATGGTGTTCGAGATGTTTGAAAAGCTCAAGACCATGAAGCCTGGTGACGAACGTGACGAGTTGGCTCGCGTTACAGCAAACCAGATGAAACGCAACTTAATGCAGTGGGGACACGGCTCCTCGGATGACGAGAAGGTGGCTTTCGATCTTGAAAAGTTCACCGACGGCAAAATTGTTCTTGACCTGGATACTTTCAAGTTCGACCGGATGGACGCGCGTCCCAACGATAGAAGGAAAAAGAGACGATAGGCGTATGGAGGCATTTGTCATTGAAGGCGGCCATCAGCTGAGCGGAACAATCAAGCCACAAGGAGCCAAGAACGAGGCGTTGCAGGTGATTTGTGCGACGCTTCTCACCTCCGACCCTGTCACAATCAAGAACATTCCAGACATTCTTGACGTCAACAACTTGATCAAATTGATACAAGAGATTGGCGTTAAGGTCACCCGAATCAATAAAAATGACTATGTTTTCCAGGCAGACGAGGTTAATCTCGACTATTTGGACAGCGACGCTTTCGTTAAAAAATGCTTGTCCTTGCGCGGCTCTGTTTTGATGATTGGCCCTTTGTTGGGTCGCTTTGGAAAGAGTACCATCGCCAAACCAGGCGGTGATAAGATAGGTCGTCGCCGATTGGATACCCACTTTCTGGGCTTCAAGGCACTGGGAGCGAAGTTTAGGCATGACGCAGTTCGTGACGTGTATCACATAGAAACATCAAACAAGCTCAAAGGCTGTTACATGCTCTTGGATGAGGCTTCGGTTACAGGAACAGCCAACATCATCATGGCAGCCGTGATGGCAGAGGGAACAACCACCGTGTACAATGCGGCTTGCGAACCCTATATCCAGCAGTTGTGTCATCTGTTGAATGCCATGGGGGCCAACATCAGCGGCATCGCGTCGAACTTGTTGACCATTGTTGGTGTTAAGTCGCTGCACAAAGCCAAACACACGGTCTTGCCAGACATGATTGAGGTGGGATCGTTCATCGGCATGGCAGCCATGGTAGGCAATGGTGTGAGAATCAAAGATGTGGCTGTTCGGCACTTAGGAATCATTCCCGATACCTTCAAACGCTTGGGAATTAAAATCAAGATTGAAGGCAACGATTTGTTCATTCCACGTCAACCGCATTACCAAATCGACTCGTTTATCGATGGTACCATCATGACTTTGAGCGATGCCCCATGGCCAGGACTTACGCCCGACTTGCTGTCGGTGCTGTTGGTGGTGGCTACACAGGCGCGTGGTTGCGTGCTTTTTCATCAGAAAATGTTTGAAAGCCGTCTGTTTTTCGTAGATAAACTGATAGACATGCGTGCTCAAATCATCTTATGCGACCCTCATCGTGCGGTGGTTATCGGGCACGATCGCCAATTTAGGCTGCGTGCCGGCCGCATGACCAGTCCCGACATCCGCGCCGGTATCGCACTGTTGATTGCGGCATTGAGTGCAGAAGGTACCAGCAGAATAGAAAACATCGCCCAGATAGACAGAGGGTACGAGGACATAGAGGCTCGTCTCAATGCGTTGGGCGCACATATCAAGCGTGTTGATGATTAAGGAAGAAGATGTTTACCGCATAGGCAAGATTGGCAAACCGCATGGTGTTAAAGGCGAGTTGTCATTCCATTTCACGGATGATGTGTTCGACCGTACGGAGAGTTCCTATCTCATTTTGAAGATAGATGGCATCTTCGTACCTTTCTTCTTAGAGGAATATCGCTTCAGAAGTGATGAGACGGTCTTGGTGAAGTTTTGTGATGTCGATTCACAAGACAAGGCTCGTCAGCTGACAGGCTGCGAGGTTTTCTTCCCAAGGGCGATTGCTGAGTCGGATGATGCCCATCTCTCATGGGCGCAAATCACCGGGTTCGCCTTGAAAGATGCGCAAACTGGTCAGCTGATTGGCATCATCAGTTCGGTAGATGACAGCACGGAAAACGTCCTGTTTGAACTGGAAGACGGCACATTAATTCCCGCTAACGAGGATTTGATACGGCAAATAGATGTACAAAACAAAGAAATAACGATACAATTGCCCGACGGCTTGCTCGACTTATCAGACAAGTAAAGCCGTTTGGCACTTTTTCATAACGATCAATGAAGAAACAAATATGTATATTAGGCTCAACAGGCAGCATCGGTACACAAGCGCTTGATGTCATCGAGCAGCATGCCGACTTGTATGAAGTCTATTGCCTCACCGCCAACAACCGGTATGAAGAACTGGCTGTGCAAGCCCGAAAGTTCAAGCCAGCTGCGGTGGTCATCGCCAATGAAAGTCTGTACGAACCGCTCTGTCGGTTGTTGGACGACTGTCCTGAGGTGAAGGTTTATGCGGGCAAGGCGGCGCTTGATGAAATCGTACAGGCCGAACCGATAGACATGGTGCTTACGGCACTGGTTGGATTCGCTGGTCTTTCGCCTACCATTCAAGCCATCAAGGCGCACAAAAAAGTGTGCTTGGCCAACAAAGAGACGCTTGTCGTGGCGGGTGAACTGATTTGCAAGTTGGCTCAACAGTATCATGTACCTATTCTACCTGTCGATTCTGAACACAGTGCCATCTTCCAATCTCTTGTCGGTGAAGATGACAATGAGATTGAAAAGATATTGCTGACAGCAAGTGGGGGACCTTTCCGAACGTTCACGCTGGAGCAGATGAAGGACGTTACCGCTGCTGATGCACTCAAACATCCAACGTGGGAGATGGGTGCGAAGATTACGATTGACTCGGCAACGATGATGAACAAAGGCTTCGAGGTTATCGAAGCCAAGTGGCTTTTTGGCGTTCCTGCCGAAAAAATACAGGTGCTGATTCACCCACAGAGCATCGTCCACAGCGCCGTTCAGTTCGTAGATGGTGGTGTGAAGGCCCAACTCGGCGTGCCAGACATGCGTCTACCGATACAATATGCTTTCTCGTTTCCTAAGCGATTGCATTTGGATGGCGCTCGCTTGGACATGTTCAAGCAGCCTTTGGAGTTCTTTGAGCCCGACTTCAAGAAGTTCAAATGTCTGGCGCTGGCCTATGAATCCATCCGTCAGGGTGGCAACATGCCCTGTGTGGTGAATGCTGCTAATGAGGTGGTGAACGAGGCTTTCCGCCAAGGACGGTGTACTTACCTGGGCATGGCTGACGTCATTGAGAAAACAATGGGGCGTGTTGGCTTCGATGCCGCACCCACCTTTGAAACCTATGTCGAGACAGATGTGATGGCTCGCCGTATGGCTAACGAATTAATTACAAAATGATCATGGAGATACCAGGGTGCTTGTGCTTACTATCAAGCTCCTTTCAGCTCCGAAAACTCATCAAATAGAAATGGAAATATTCTTAATCAGGTTGCTTCAGTTTGTGCTGGCAATCTCCTTATTGGTCCTCTTGCACGAAGGCGGACACATGTTTTTTGCCAAGCTCTTCGGTGTAAGAGTTGAAAAGTTCTTTGTCTTTTTCGATGTCGGCATCGGCAAGTGGAAGGGCCATTTGTTCAGTTTCAAACCCAAACATAGCGATACCACCTATGGAATGGGATGGCTTCCGTTGGGCGGCTATTGTAAGATAGCGGGAATGATAGACGAGAGTTTCGATACCGAACAGATGAAAAAGCCGGCCGAACCATGGGAATTTCGCTCCAAACCAGCATGGCAACGGCTGCTCATCATGATTGGTGGCGTAACCGTCAACTTTCTTTTGGCTCTTTTTATCTATTCCATGGTGTTGTTTTATTGGGGCGAATCGTACGTTCTGGTCAAGGACATGACCCACGGAATGCGTTTCAATCAAGAAGCCAAGTCGTATGGATTTCAAGACCATGACATCCTTTTGGGTACCGATCAAGGTGCGTTCAAGGACTTCAACGCCGATGTTTATCGTGACTTGTCTACCGCCAAACGGGTCGACATCATCCGCAATGGAAAGCACATGAGCATCAACTTGCCTGGCGACCTCAACCTGTTGTCCATGCTGAAGAGTACCCCTCGCTTCGTCACACCGTTTGTATTGGCCGATGTAGACAGCGTCATGTCCGATGGAGCAGCGGCTAAAGCCGGTGTCAAAAAGGGTGATCGCATCGTCGCCGTCAACGGTAAGTCAGTTGACTCTTGGAATGCTTTCCAAGACGAGTTGGGCGTGTTGAGTGATCAACTCATGGCGGCTAAGACCACGCAAGACAGCATGAAGATTCGAACGGCATCCATCGCGTTCATGCATCCGAGCACCTCGAAAGTTGATACGGCGCAGGTTGTGTTGAGTAAAGATTTGCTGTTGGGCGTGGGTATGACGAGCATTTACTCGTATTATCAACCTACCAAGAAAGAATACGGCTTCTTCGAGAGCTTCCCGGCTGGTGCCAAATACGGTTGGCATGTGCTGGCAGGATATGTAGGCGACATGAAATATGTGTTTACCGCTGATGGTGCCAAGTCGTTAGGAGGCTTCGGTGCTATCGGAAGTCTGTTCCCACCCGTATGGGATTGGCACATGTTCTGGCTCATGACGGCCTTCCTCAGCATCATCTTGGCCTTCATGAACATTCTTCCCATCCCCGCGTTGGATGGTGGACACGTGCTCTTCCTGTTGTACGAGATGATCACTCGTCGCAAGCCCAGTGAAACTTTCATGGTGCGTGCCGAATATATTGGCATTGGCATTTTACTGCTTTTGATGATCGTAGCTAACCTCAATGACGTGTTGCGCTGGCTGGGAATCATCACCTACTAAGGCAATACGGCCTTAATCTATATGCGAAGAGGCAAGGTGCGCGAGATTGTTCGCACCTTGCCTCTTCGCATTTTATGCTTCTGTTGTAGGGTCCTATTCGTCACTTTACTTTCTTTCCCAAGAACATGAAAAGAAAGTAAAAGGCAACGCCCGATACGAATCCGGCAATGGCATCTATCACATAGTGGGCTTGGATGTACACCGTGGCGAGACACAGAAACACGTAGAAGGGCACCAACAGCCAGAATAACTTGCGGTTGCGCGTGTGTCCAATCAACAACATGCATACCGTGGCGATGCCTACATGTGAACTTGGAAAGGCTGCCGTGGGGCGTTCGCCTGCCGCTTTGGCATCTTCCACCAGGTGATAGAACAGTCCTTCTTGATAACCCGGACTAACCAAGCATTCTTGATGATAGTTGAAATAGTCGTTCACGCTTGGGAATATTCCTTTCGCCGCATTCTCCAGTCCGATAGCCTTGAAGTAGAACGTAGGTCCAACGACGGGCAGCAAATCGTAGATGGCATAGTAAGCGAAAAATGATGCGACGAGGACCCAGGTGCAACGTTGAAATTCTTTCTGGCGGCAAACAAAGTAAAAAAGAGCGGTAAGGGCTATCATCGGATAGAAAGAGGCATAGCCAAGATCAATCAGTTCACTGAAAATGGGCGACGAAAACGCCTGGGAAAAGACCAATGCCGGCTGCATGCCAAAGATGGCTTGCTCGCAACTGGCGAAAATATGGTCAAGATTGGGCAGCACTCGGTTCAGTTCGTAGGTGTCTGGATACCACCATGCCAGCAGTCCCATCTGTGCGAAGATGCGGGCGGAGAGCGTCAGGCGGCAAGGCAGCAGTCGGTACACTCCCCACAAAGCCAATGTCATGGCGGCCACTTGTATGCGCCCGATGATCATCGAATGTGGGTTGACCAGCTTGGTGTAGGTGAAGAATATCATGAGAAAGGTGAACCCCATGTAGGCGAGCATGGCCCACTCAATGGGTAGGAGCCCGCGCTTGGGTTTCTTCTCGATGGAGAATAGTTCAGAAAAGAAGTATTTCATCAGAATGAGTTCATTAGTTTTTAGGGGCTGCTTTGCTGGAAAGCCAGTGATTCTCGCGATACCATTTAACGGTTTCTTTCACACCTTGTTCCAAGTTGTAGTGTGGATGATATCCCAGTTCGTCCATGGTTGGCTCGATGTTGCAGCGCCAGTTTCGTTGTCGTAGTATGTTATATTTATCATTGTTCAGCGCAATGGGCTTTCCCGTCTGTCTGCCTATGAGTTCACCACACGCTGTGATAATGCGCAAAAGCCATAGCGGTGCTTTCAGGCGCACGCACCAAGGATTGCCCAACTCTTGGCGGATGAGGTCGCTGAAAGTGTCTGATTGGTATACGCCACCATCGGTGAGGAAGTATTTGCGACCGCTCATGCCGCGGTCGATGGCCAGAAATACGGCCTGAACCACATCGAGGATGTACACGAAGGTGATGTCTTGCCGACTGAAGCCGGCTGCAAAATCCAGGTGGCGCGCAATGCTTTTAACCATCAGGAAATAATCTTTTTCGCGTGGACCGTAGATGCCTGTCGGCCGAAGAATGATGTACGGAAAGTCGTTTCCAATGGCATCGAGGTAGCGTTCAGCTTCCAGTTTGCTTTTACCATACGCCGTATTGGGCAGGGGAGTGTCGTGCTCGTTGATTTCGGTAAACGGTTTCTGTTCCCTGATGGCACCAAACACGCCCAGCGTACTGATGTAGATGAACCGCTTGATGGGCATCTTCAGCTTTAGAATGGCGTTCACCAGGTGCTGGGTTCCTTCGGTGTTGACACGGTGAAAATCGTCCGGATGAACACATTTGGTGACACCGGCAGCATGAACGACATAGTCGAACGCGTGCCCCACGAGCTGTTGGACCAATTTCTCTTCCGACGAAAAGTCCAACTCAATGAAGTGAATGCGCTCATCCTGGAGGTATCGACGTGAACTGGATGGCCTGACAGCCGCCCAAACCTCCATACCCCGTTGTAAGGCTTCGTCTACAAGATGACTGCCGACAAAACCCGATGCACCAGTAATCAGAATGCTCATTGAAAAATTGTAATTACGCTGCAAAATTAGACAATTTTTCCGAATAATCGGTTTGTTCGGATAAAAAACGACTTCTTGTGCCACGGCTCTTTTCTGCAAGAAAGGTTGATGACGGTTAAAAACAAGTATTTGCGCTGGTTTCAACAACTAAAATCAAGAGTGAAAGGAATCACCTTGTTTGCACTCAATGAACGCAGGCATTTGGACGAAAAAAGTGAATTTACAAACGCATAACTATTCCGCTCAAGAAAACTTGATATTCCTCAACATTCTAAACCCATTGACTTTGCCGGCCAAACCCATTGACTTTGGAGCCCAAACCCATAGACTTTGGTGGCCAAACACAATGAGATTGGACACTCATGTGTTTTCATGCCTGTGACAAACTTGTTTGCTTATTATAATCTTTTGGTGGTCAATTGTTTACAATCTATTTGCGAGATTTCCTCCCGTGAACAAGCATTGATGGCGTCACTTGTCATCTGTCGCAAAACAAAAGAGGTGTATCAGCAATTTGACACACCTCGTTTTATATCGAGTTCTTTATTTGTTAGGCCAGAAAAGCTATCCTATCTGGCTCAAGAGATACGCACATTTTTCAGCATCCCCCGTGGTTTTGCCCTTGTCGCACGACAGCTTAACACAATCGTGCCATTCGCGTTTCTCCGTGATTCGGCTGCGCGTGAGTTTCACGACGATGTTCATGGGTTCGGCATTCGCTACGTCACAGGTCAGAAAGGTGCCCACGCCATAGCTGTCTTGGATGCGTCCATCGACATATTTGTGTATTCGGATGGCCTTCTCAATGTCCAGTCCGTTGCTGTACACCACCTGTTTAGTCGCCGGATTGATGCCCAAACTCTCGTATTTCTCAATGATTTTGTCAGTCTGTTCATTCTCATCGCCACTGTCTACGCGTAGCCCTGAGAACATCATCGCCATGCGCTTGGACAGGTTGTTGAAGAACACTTTGTCGCCGAAGCAGTCGTATAGATAGATGCCATTGTCGCCATCATACACGTCACTGAACTTTTTCATTACGTTGAAGTTGCACT
Source organism: uncultured Prevotella sp. (assembly GCA_946999025.1). GTDB lineage: Bacteria > Bacteroidota > Bacteroidia > Bacteroidales > Bacteroidaceae > Prevotella. Next base: position 12,900 of record CAMQBP010000021.1, read on the forward strand.
CAAAGACACCACTGACATTCTCCTCGAACTGGATAATCTGGTGACTCATGGTGCCAATGGGCGTGAGATGGTGCTTCATGGCCAGGTAGACATTGCTGGTTCCCGTGAATCTGCCCGACCAGCGGTGGTGTCCGTCGTCATCATCGTAGCCACCTTGCTCGTACACCTCTTTCATCACGCGCAACACCATGTCGTGATGATCGAACGAGAAGCGCCGGCGCGTGCCCATATCGCCCAGCACCAGGCCATTTTTAAGTATGTCAACCGCCTTCTGTCGGGTGCGTTCAGCCTCGCGTTTCGGGTCGTATGCGTCACGTTCTCCACGCAGATTGTGCATCAACTCGGACACGATGGCGAGGATAGGCATTTCCCACATGATGGCCGAATACCACTTGCCACGCACCGTAATGTCCAAATGTCCCTGCTCATCCTGTGACACGGTAACCTCGTGAGGATTGAAGCGATAGCCCCGAAGGAAGGTGAAATACCATTTTGGAAGGTAATACATCTTTTTCTGCATGAACTCTATCTCCTCCGAGGTAATCATCACCTGTGGCATGTAGCCCAGTTGTTCTTCCACCAAAGCGGTGAACCCCTTTGGATAAACGGTGTCGTTGCGGTCAAAGAAGGTGTACTCTACCTCTGCGCGAGGATACTTCTGCAGGACGTAATATTGACAACTGAAGGTATAAGCATCGTTGTCGGTGAGGTGACTGATAATCTGTTTCATCGTTTTTTCTTATGTTGTGTCTTTGGCAAAGATAGTGCAAGCCGAAGACAAAGGAAACTTGTTTGCTTTGTTGAGGTGCAGCCTATCTTTGGCAAATATAGTGCAAGCCGAAGACAAAGAAAACTTGTTTGCTTTGTTGAGGCGCAGCCTATCTTATGCAAAGATAGTGCAAGCCGAAGACAATGGAAACTTGTTTGCTTTGTTGAGGCGCAGCCTATCTTATGCAAAGATACATTTTTCCTTGCAATAATCATGTAAGTTGGTCGATTATTGAATGTTAACGAAATATTTTTCGGATAATTTTCGGAAAGCAGTACCTTTGCAGATAGATTGTCATGGAACTACAACTAAGGTATGTGTCGTGATCTATTTTCCCACTGTTCAATATTGATTTTTAATGAAACAACCCAAAATAAAAGCTTTATTTTTTGACATTGACGGCACGTTGGTGAGTTTTCAGACCCATAAGATTCCCGCGTCAACCACCGAAGCGCTGGAAAAAGCAAAGGCAAACGGCGTGGAAATATACATCTCTACGGGTCGTCCAACACCGCTCATCACCGTTTTGGGCGACATCGAACATTTGATAGACGGCTACATTACGTCCAATGGAGCCTACTGTTTTGCCCACAATGAGGACGTTTGCCTGCACGCCATCCCCGCGAACGATGTTAAGACGATGGTGGAAGAGGCTACCCGACAACATTTTTCTTGCGTGCTGGTGGGTACTAAGAACCTGTGTATTTACCAGCCGGACGAGAAGTTTCGACGCATCTTCGTGGACATGCTGCAAGTGAAAGCCTTTGAGCAAGGGGTCACACTCGACGAGATTCTTAAAGAACCCATCCTGCAAATGAGTCCGTTCATCACGCCGCAGCAAGAAGAAGCACTCATGCAAAAACTTACTGGATGCCTCTCCGGCCGTTGGCATCCGGAGTTTACTGACGTCACGTCACGATGGGCCGACAAGGGACAGGGACTGCATGCCATGGCCCGCCACCTGGACTTCTCGATGGAAGAGACGATGGCGTTTGGTGATGGTGGCAATGACATTTCCATCATCGAGCAAGCCGCCGTTGGCGTAGCGATGGGCAATAGTGTGCCTGAATTGAAGAAAGTGGCTGACTACGTCACTACGTCGGTCGACGAAGATGGCGTGAAGAGCGCGCTCGAACGGTACGGCGTGATTTAAAGACGGTACGCCAAACGACAGCTGCTGGCATGCTGCTGCCTGCCTGTTCGTTTGCATCAGCATGCAAAGTTGAACGGGCTCGGCTTTTCTTTTTCCGTCTTTTTGTTTCACACTCTTTTGCCCTTTTGCTGAAATGTCGTAACTTTGCAAATAGATATCAACACGATTGACTTATGGAACAAAAACTTTTTGTCTACAATACGTTGACCCGCAAGAAGGAACTTTTCAAACCACTGCATGCCCCCAACGTGGGTATGTATGTGTGTGGCCCCACGGTTTACGGTGATCCTCACTTGGGGCATGCGCGTCCAGCCATCACGTTCGACATTCTTTTTCGTTATCTCAAGCACCTGGGGTATAAGGTGCGCTATGTGCGTAACATCACGGACGTAGGCCATTTGGAACACGATGCCGACGAGGGGGATGACAAGATAGAGAAGAAGGCTCGCTTGGAGCAGCTCGAACCGATGGAGATAGCACAGCTCTATACCAACCGATATCATGCGGCCATGGATGCGCTGAACGTGCTGCCTCCCAGCATTGAACCTCATGCCACGGGACACATCATTGAGCAAGAAGAGCTGGTGAAACAAATCATGGCGAATGGTTACGCCTACGAGAGCAACGGTTCGGTGTATTTCGACATAGAGAAGTACAACAAAGACCATCACTACGGCATCCTGTCGGGACGCAACTTAGACGACGTCATCAATAACAGTCGTGAGTTGGATGGGGTAGGCGAGAAGCGCAACCAAGTGGATTTTGCACTGTGGAAGCGCGCCATGCCCGAACATATCATGCGCTGGCCCAGTCCGTGGAGCGACGGGTTCCCAGGTTGGCACTGTGAGTGTACGGCCATGGGGCGTAAATATCTGGGCAATCACTTTGACATTCACGGCGGCGGAATGGACTTGGTTTTCCCGCATCACGAGTGCGAGATTGCACAAGCCGTAGCCAGTCAGGGCGATCAGATGGTGCGCTATTGGATGCACAACAACATGATTACCATTAACGGACAGAAGATGGGAAAGAGTTTGGGCAACTTCATCACGCTCGAACAGTTCTTTACAGGCACGCACGATGGTTTGGCACAAGCGTATTCGCCCATGACCATTCGGTTCTTCATCCTGTCGGCCCACTACCGCAGTACTGTTGACTTCTCGAATGAAGCGTTGCAGGCAAGTCAGAAGGGGTTGGAACGTTTGATGAATGGCATCAACGACTTGGAGCGCATTCAGACAGCACCTACATCGGATGAGGCTACCCATCAGCTGGTTATGGCTTTACGGCAGAAGTGCCATGAGGCGATGAATGATGACTTACAGACACCAACCGTCATCAGTAACTTGTTCGAAGCATGTCACACCATCAACTCCCTGCTCGACCACAAAGGCAGCATCAATGCGGAAGACCTTACCGAACTGAAGGCTGTGATGCAGCTGTTCGCCTTTGACCTGCTTGGCCTTAAGAGCGAGAAGGGAAGTAACAACGATGCGCGCGAGGCGGCTTACGGCAAGGTGGTTGACATGGTTTTGGCACTCAGAGCTAAGGCCAAGGCGGAGAAAGACTGGGCCACGAGCGACCAGATACGCGACGCTTTAGCTGAAAATGGGTTTGAGGTGAAAGACACCAAAGACGGGGTGACGTGGAAATTGAATAGATAAGGAAAGAATTCGTCTGTCTCTTTGCTTGTAAACGTGCAATCGTTTGCCATGCGAATACAATGCAGAGGCATGATTGAATAGCCACATTTCCACACATGTCATCGTGCTGAAGTCATTTTGAATGATGAATAAGGAGAAAGAAACGAACAGCTGAAGTCGAACAGGTTGAACGCAGTCGTTTTGACAAACAAAACAAATGAAAAAAGGTGTAGGCACGCATAACTCATGCGTTTCTACACCTTTTTCTGTTAATAACAGCAGCTGTCTTGTTTACGGTCAGCCATCAACTTGCTGATGAGACCTCTGCAAAACTCTTATCCTAAAATTTGCTCATTACATTATTTTTTTG
>CAMQBP010000022.1 GCA_946999025.1 uncultured Prevotella sp.
ACTTTTGGGGTAGTTCGTTTGTGGCTGGTCCACAAGGAGAACTGTATTATCAGGCCTGCGATGACGATGAAGAGAGCGTGGTGATAGACATCGACCTCGACCATAGCGAACAAGTGCGGCGCTGGTGGCCATTCTTGCGTGACCGACGGATTGAGAACTATCAAGACATTGTGAAACGATACATCGACAAATAGGCAACCGGAATGATGCACATAGCCATGCAATAGATCCCATTCAGCTTGAACATCGTATTCTTAGATGTAAAGGTAGCAGGCTGAAATGGTTTCCACACATCATTGCCTGTTTGGCTGTTAACCTATAAAAAACTCCGCGTACTCAAACAAGTACGCGGAGTTTTTTATATTTTGATACAACGTTAGTTGGCCAATGATATTGAATGAGCCACCCTAACGATGAGCGATTTGATATCTATCGCATTAGAAGAACAAGTAGCGATCATCAACTACGCCGGCCTTTATCACCAATTCGTTCATGAAGTTGCCTGCAAACTGCAATGCCTTCTGTCGTGCCTTTTCTTCTTCAGCCTTAGCTTCAAACTTACCTGGGCGGGTCGTTCGGTTGGTTACTTGGAAGACATAGACACCTGCATTGCCCTTAACAGGTTTGGCAGAGAACTGCCCTTTTGCCGTAGCAGCAACCGCACCACTCAAAGCAGGCTCACTGGCACCTGTACTCATCACAAACACTGGTGCTGAGAAGGTTACCTGATTGACAGGGGCAACGGTAGCTCCCTTCGCCTTAGCAGCTGCAACAGACTTCACATCCTTGGCCTTAGCCATCAACTGTTCGGCCTTCTTGTCACGCATTACCTCGGCCTTCAACATCTCCTTCACTTGTGGATCGTCGTAAGAACGATAGCCCTTTGGATGAATCTTGTCAAGCACCACGAGCAACAACTGGTCGTTGTTACCGCACTCGTACATTGGAGATATTTCGCCTTCTTTCGCCTCGAACAACCATTTCAGGGCGTCACGAGTGTCGTTGATGCCCACCAATGTATGTGTAGAAGTGGTGATGTCCTTTGCCTCCTGCACCGTGTAGCCGCTGCCTTTTGCATTCTTAGCAATTTTATCCGGTGTCTGGTTGGCACTGACAAATGAGCTGAACTTGTTATAGGCGGTTGAATAAGTCTCCTTAGAGAAATCGATGGTCTTCTTAATGACGGCAGCCGTATATTTGTTAATCATCGCCCTGCGGTCAACAACCTGTATGATGACATTGCCTTGGCCCAGCTTCATGTTTCTCGTTTCGCTAACACCAAGATTATTGAGTGTATTGATATACGTCTTTGTATCAGCGTCCATAGACGGTGCTTGCTGATATTGTGCGGTCGTCAACCAGGTCTTTTCGCCCGTTTGTCCATATTTTTTGGCCAGCAACTCGAAATCGGCACCACCACTTAATGCGGTGTAAATGGAGTCAGCACGCTTCTGAGCTTCGTCGGCTGTCGCACCCATTACCTGAATTTGGCGGTACTGAACCGAGTCGGGCAACAATTGTTTGGAAACCAGTTTGATGACATTCAGCGTGTTATCCATCTGACTTTCGAACGGACCAAAGGTCTGTCCAACAGCCATGGAGTCAAGTCTGTCGGCGATGTCGGACGCATAAGCTGTCTTGGCAACAGGCAAACCTAAATAGTTCACCAATGACGTACTCTTGCGAACAGCGTTTGCAGGGTCGGCTGCTGCGGCCAATTCGGCTGTATATTTCGTGAATGACTTCTGCAAAGCCGCACGGTCGTTAGCGGAAGGTGCTACCTGTACCGTCACATACTTGATGTCACGACTTTCTACATACTGCTTGAAACGGCCCTTCACTTCTTCGTATTTCGCCTTCAAGTCAGCGTCAGAGATTTTCACCTTGCTATCTTCAATGCTTGAATAAGGGAACGTAGCCAGCTCTATCTGACTCTCCTCGTTGGCCTCTTTGTATGCCATTTTGGCCTCAATAGGGTTAGAGAGGATGCAACTTGCAAGAAGACTTTGATATTTTTGCGCCAGCAATTGTTGACGAAGTGTCTTCTCTATGAACGTCCAATACTTGTACAATGCCTGATACTGTTCGGCAAGTTGTGGATTGGCGGTCTGCTGCGTCTTGTAATCAGCGAGGAACTTCTTCAGCGAATTCGCATCAAAACGACCCGTTTGTTGATTCACGAACGGTGTTTGCATCAACATGGGGTTGGTTCCTTCATTCAAGATATTCTGCAATTCGGCATCGGTGACGGTCAGTCCCAGCTTGTTGGCTTCATTCTCCACCACCTTGGTTTGGATGTAAGTCTGCCAAACCATGTCTTTCACTTGGTTCAACTGCGCCTCATTGAGGTTGTTCACACCCTGTTGCATCTTGATGACTTCCGAATACTCATCAATGAGCTTTTGAAAGTCTTGCACGCTGACTTTCTCACCTAACACTTCGCCTATCTGCTGACGTCGGTCGTTTCGGGATGCTTCGCATGAACGAAATCCCTCTTCAGCAATAAACGCAAAAAGACCCAAACCGATAATACTAATCAAGATCAGGCCTCTTTTTCTAATTTTTCCTAATGCTGCCATTGTTAATTATACTGTTTTATTTTTTTGTTTTTTATATTCGTCTTGAAGCATTGTCCGTACTACAAAATAACATAACAACCTGTGTCATGGTATTGTGAGTTACCTACAAAATGCGTACAAAAATACTAAATTCTTATCAAACGCATGAATTTTTCAGTTGAAATTTTGCGTTCAAGCCTATTTATCAGGCTATTCAGGCAAAACCGTTAGCTGAACCAACTCTATTTTAGCCGTTGAGTTCTTGATAATCTTGAACTCGAATTTTTCTATTTTTACAATCTCATTCAACTTCGGGAAGCTACGATAGGCATTCAAAATCAAGCCTCCAACCGTCATGTATTCCTCGCTTTCGGGCAAATCCAAGTTGAACATTTCGTTCACCTTGTCTATCTCCAGCCGAGCCGACAACAGATATTCATGCTCACCTGTCTGCTTGGCGACATATTTCAGGCTGTCGTGTTCATCCTCTATCTCACCGAAAATCTCCTCCACAATGTCCTCCAAAGAAACAATACCGCTGGTTCCTCCGAACTCATCGACCACCACTCCCAGGCTTTTTTTCTGCTGCAAAAGTATTTGCATGAGCTTCTGTGCGGGCATGGTTTCAGGCACAAAGGGCATGGTGCGAATGCCATCTTGCCATGAAGATGGATTCTTAAACAGTTCAGAACTATGGATATAGCCCTGGATATGATCGATGTCATCCGTGTAAACAATGATTTTTGAATTGCCACTCTCAATGAATTTCTGCTTCAATTCCTCAAGCGTGCACGTATTCATGTCTACCGAATTGATCTCAGTTCGCGGCACCATGCAGTCGCGTACCTTCGTATCTGGGAAGTCGAGTGCATTATGAAAGATTTTCACCTCATTCTCTATTTCCTCATTGCTGCGTGCGTTCTCAATGCTTGATTGAATCAGATAATCCAAATCAACCTTGGAAAATCCACCCGAGATGGCATCTTTCGGAATATGAACCCTAAACAACCGAAGAATCAAGCCTGATAAAAAGGTTGCGAAACGGCTGATGGGCCATAGGATGACGTAAAACAAATAGGCGGGAAAGGCGAACACCCGCAGCAGTCGGTTGGGGTTGCTTTGGAACAATGTCTTCGGCAAAAACTCGCCCGTAAACAAGATAATCAAGGTCGACAGCACCGTATCTGCCGGCACGGTAAATGCGGCATCCATCCCTGCAAAGATGGTTTGATCAAAGAGTCGCGCGATTAAGATACCATATACCACCAGCACAATGTTGTTTCCCACCAGCATAGTGCTGACAAAACTATTGGGGTTGTTGAAGAAAAGAGACAGGAAGCGCTTCGAAATACCCATTTTCTCCTTGTCCATCTGTGCGAGCATACGATTGCTGGACACGAAAGCTATCTCCATTCCAGAAAAGAAAGCAGAGAGAACCATCGTGATAAGAATGCCGATAATCAGCGCTAAATCAACTTGTTCATTCATTGTTCAAATCCTTATCAACGGGTCGTTGGCATCTTAGGTCGTGGTGCTGCTTGCGGACGACTGAAAGTATTGAGGCTATCTACTGCCACTGTAGTGGTATCAGACTCGCCTGTAAAGTCGGATTTTTCAAACGATCCTCGACTGTTGGTCACCAGGTATCGGGTCATCCGCTCATCACTTCGGAAATAACTTCCTTGCAGCGTTCGCTTGGGAGTGACAAGTTTTGAGTACTTACGCGAATACAACTCGTGTGCACGCCGATCCAAGAACAACTCCTCACTGGTAAAGTCCAGTCCGTCTTTGGTCAATATCTTCACTCGTCCCCGCAGTTCCCAAAGCTGCTGGTCGGTGTAATAGTAGGCCGTATCGCATTGTATGTAGGACTGCACATGGAAGCTCTCATCAAACTGTTCCAAGAAAGCTCCCTTGATGAAAACCGACTTTTGGGAGGTTTCATTTTGGTAGATTTCCCATCGCTCAGTCACTATTTTATACTTGATGACGCCCGAGTCGGATATCAACTGGTTCACCCCATAGGTAGTCATCATAGGCACCGAGTCGCGTTCATGAATGGCAGGCGCAATATGTTCCCTCTGTTTTTCGCACGAAATGAAAAACAAGATGTGCAATAATAATAAGATAGGTATGACAGACTTCTTGACCATTCAGTTACCTTCCCTGCCTCACAAAGCAGATTAATTAACCTTCCATTTAGCGAACCAACGCTCATTGAAGGTCAGTCCGATATTGATACGAAACGTATTCTCTGTGATAAAGGCCTTCGCATCCTGTCGAATCCACTGCGCAGAGACATTCAACAACGACCGATTGTTGTAAGCATTGACGATAGGAATGCCGAAACCTGCACTCACGCTGATTTCCTTTGGACCATCCACACCATTTACTTTCAAATAAGGTGTGGCGTATGAAGCACCTAACCGATAACGGATTCGTTTGAAGAAATTGCGACTGTTCAAATCTTGACAGAACTCTCCACCGACCGTAAATCGATGCCGATCATTGAATTGATTCTTCGACAGAGCGTACTGTGGCACGCCATTGGCGATGGAATAAACAGGATATTCGGTTTTTGACCACTGTTGCAGCAGATAATCTACGCCCAACTTCAATTGGTTTTGGTGGTTCCAAGCCAATCCTCCTCCAATAGCTGTAGGCAGTTCCAGGCCGTTGGTTATGCTATAAGCGGTTGTGTCCTGCACGCCAGTCTGCGGATTTCGCGAGATGACATCCAACGTTGGATCGGCACCAAGTTTATGTCCCAGACTATACACAGCGCCCAAGGTAACCTGATCTTTCTTCGACAATTGAGCCGTATATTGCAATCCTAAATCCAATTTGTAATTCCTCACCCGTGCCGTATAAAACTTTGAAACGGTATTAACCGACTGGTCATTGTAGCTGTTCACGACCGAACGGTTCAACTCTCCCCATAGATAAGAGATATTGGCACCCAGAGAAAACCCCTTGAAAGGTGCCCATCCCGTCCCCAAGTACACCTGGTGCAAGCCACCATTGCCAGCGTAAGTATTGGTTGCCGTGGTCTTTGCGTAGTTTTCATCCACGTTGACGGTCGATGTATTGGCGTAATTGTATCCAACGTTGGTAAAAGGAACCAAACCAAAGCTCAAGCCCAAATGTTTGGCCAGACGCAAACCAGCGACCACATACTCAAGGTCTGCATTTTTCGCATTCTTCTTTTTACCATTCTCAGCAAAATTAGTGAGTTGCCCAGAGATGCCCGCATCGAACACAAAGGTGAGCGAATCGAAGGCTGAATAAGAGGCAGGATTGATGAAATTCACCTGGTCGTTCTCCCTGAAACCATAACCCAATCCGTTCATGCCACGGTTGAATCCGCTGGTTTGGTCAGACAACAGTCCCAAACCATACTGGCTATAAGGAGAATTCGTACCACTTTGAGCAAACGTAGATATAGTGAAAGCTGCCAACAAAAGGGCACCTGCTGCTTTTTTCATTCTGTTCTGATTTCTATTTTGGATGCAAAAATATCGAAAATTTTCTAATTAAACGCACATTAAGTGGGAAATATAAGTTATTTTTGCATCGTGAAACGTTTTACCACGCATTTAAAGTATTTACTGGTATTGGTTGCATTCCTTTTGACCACGCAGCAAACCAATGCGCAAGTAGACAGCGTCCTGCTCAAAAGTATGGACTCGGTTAAGATTAGCTTACTTACTTGTGGTCCCGGCGACCAAATCTATTCGTATTACGGCCACACCGCCATTCATTATAACGACGTTGGCCGTCAGCAAGACATCGTCGTAAACTATGGCATGTTTTCCTTCCAGAAAAGCTACTTCATCTTACGCTTTGTGTTCGGGCTCACTGATTATGAGATGGGCATTCAAGACACCAATGACTTCATTGCCTCATACGCTAGCAGAGGTAGTTGGGTGAAAGAACAACAGCTCAACCTCACCAGAGAAGAGAAATGGGCCATCACACAAGCCATTGACGTGAACTACCGGCCCGAGAACCGCGTGTATCGATACAACTATTTTTACGACAATTGCACCACCCGAGCACGCGACATGATTGTCAACCACATCAACGGCAACGTGCTGTATGCGGAAAATAAGAACGTCAACACCTCGTACCGCCAAATGATTCATCAGTGGAATGAGCAGCATCGATGGGCCCAATTCGGCAACGACCTGTTGCTCGGGGTCAAGGCCGACGCTAAGACAGACAACGTACAACAGCAGTTTCTGCCCGACAGTCTGCGGGAAGATTTCGCTCATGCCCTTGTTATTGACCGTCAAGGACAGCGAAGAAACCTCGTAGACAGCACGTCGTACCTCATTCAACCCATCGAGAAACCTGTGGAAAAAGCTGCCGTCACACCAGTTGTTTGTGCCATTCTGTGGCTCATCCTGACGCTCATCACGTGCTTGGTCGAATGGAAGACACGGCGCATTCTTTGGGTTTACGACCTCGTAGCCATGCTTGTCACAGGCACGGCCGGCCTCATTTTGCTGGCCATGGTTTTCTCCCAACACCCCACGGTACAACTGAATTTCCAAATTCTGCTGCTCTGTCCGCTCAACCTTTTCTACCTCTTCCCCACCATCAAAGCCTTGCGCATGGGCAGAATTCATTCCTACATCAAGCTGTACAGCCTGTTGCTGGTGGCCAACCTCATGTTGGCGTTCTTCCAAACCTATGCAGAAGGCATGGTCATTGTGGCACTGTCTTTGCTTTTGCGGTATGGATGGTTGATGATTCACACCTATAGAAAACCACTAAAATGATGAATAAGTGTCTCTCCGCGATGATTGTCGCAACCCTCACGGGAACCACTGTTCAGGCGCAAACCCTGCAAGCTGCGCCGCGACTGGTGGTGAACATCACCATCGACCAGTTGCGCAACGATTATATAGAGCATTATTCGCCACTGTATTCCCAAGACGGTTTCAAGAAACTATTGCAAAAAGGCAGCGTCTACGAAGCTGCCAGTTACCCGTTCACGCCTGTCGACCGGGCTTCTGCCATAGCCACCATCGTCACCGGAACTACCCCCTATTACCATAATATCATCAGCACGCAGTGGCTCGACCGAAAGACGTTGCGCCCGGTTTTCTGTGTTGATGACACCCAACATAAGTCCTCACCGCAACGCATGTCCACGTCCACCATTGGTGACGAACTGAAAGTTTCGAGCGGTGGTTCGGCCATCGTCTACGGTTTGGCGGCCAACCGAGAGGCTGCCGTGCTGTCAGCAGGACATGCAGCAGATGGCGCCATCTGGATAAACGATAAGACGGGCAGCTGGACAACGTCAAATTATTACGGCGAAAAAGCCCGCAAATGGATCAACGCCTACAGCAGTACCAGGCCCCGACCCGGCAAAGAGAAGACGCAACTGAACGACGCTGTGAGCAACGCCTCCGTGAGCTGCGTGGTCAACAATGCCATGGGTAAGGACGAAATTACCGACTTTTTGTCAGTCACCCTGTCGGCGGCAGGCGGCAATACCGATGCATGGCGAACGGATTTAGAGGCCGTTTACCGTGGATTGGACAAGACCTTGGCATCGCTCATCACCCGCATCGAACAGGCAGTAGGTGCCAATCGGGTGCTCTTCGTGCTCACCAGCACGGGATACACCGAAGACCCAAAGGTTGACTATGCCAAATACCGCATCCCAACCGGAACGTTCTACATCAACCGAACGGCCAACCTGCTGAACATGTACCTTGGGGCCATCTACGGACAAGCCCGCTATGTGGAGACATGCTACCGCAACCAGATATACCTCAACCGCAAGCTCATTGAAGACAGGCTGCTCTCTTACGAGGACGTTATCTCGCGTTCGAAAGACTTCCTCATTCAGATTGCGGGCATACGCAACGCCACCGAGAGTCCTTACAACCCCGCTGTCAGTGGTGATTTGCTCATAGAGGTTGCGCCAGGATGGCAGTTGTACAACGAAGACAATCAAGATCATTATACAGCACGCGCGTCGTTAGTGCCCTTCCCCATCATTTTTTACGGGGCAGGCATCAAACCTCAGCGCATCACCTTGCCCGTGACGGTTGACCGCATTGCGCCAACCATCGCCAAATCCATTCAAATCAGGGCGCCCAACGCCTGCAAGTCGGCACCGCTTCAGTAAGTCACACCTAACCGCATGTCATACAATTGGTTAGCGCAGATTTACCAAACATTCTTTCTTCCATTTATCCCTTCGGTTTCAAACTCATGGAGATTGACCACCAAACTCATGGAGATTAAAGGCCAAACTCATAGAGATTAACCGCCAAGGTCAATGCTTTTGAAAAGCAAAACTTGAGAGGCTGAAATGAAAGGCCAGAAAGCCTACCTGACAAGGGATGCGAGGTGCCTGGACATGGCTTTATGCCAAGAATATCAAATAATTAAAAGAGAAGTGGCAAATTAACAAATTTTATTCGTAATTTTGCATCACATTATATAATAAGAAATAAACAAAAACAACCATAAAAGATGAATTTCAATAAATTCTTAAAATCATTGTTCGGCGACAAGTCAAGCCGAGACATGCGTCTGATACAGCCGCTCGTGGAGACGGTGAAGAAGGCCTATCCCGACATTCAGAAGCTGAGCAACGACGAACTGCGTGCCAAGACCAAGGAGATACAGAAGTATGTACAAGACTCCGCCAAAGAACAAAAAGACAAAATTGCCGAACTGAAGGGCAAAATTGAAGAAACGGCCATCGATGAGCGCGAACCCATCTTCGAAGAGATAGACAAGTTGGAGAAAGAGGCGCTGGAGATTTACGAGAAAGCGCTGAACGAGGTGATGCCCACCGCATTCTGCATCGTCAAAGACACGGCTCGGAGATTTGCCGAAAACGAAGAAACAATCGTTACCGCAACCGACTTCGACCGCGAGTTGGCCGCCGACCCCAGCAAGGACTTCGTGACCATCGACGGTGACAAGGCCATCTATCACAACCATTGGACGGCAGGTGGAAACGACCTGAAATGGGAAATGGTACACTACGATGTTCAACTCTTCGGCGGTATCGCCCTGCACCAAGGCAAGATAGCCGAGATGGCTACAGGTGAGGGTAAAACGCTGGTAGCCACCCTACCCGTTTTCCTCAACGCCTTGACGGGGAATGGCGTACACGTTGTTACCGTGAACGACTATCTGGCCAAGCGTGACTCTGAGTGGATGGGACCGCTCTACGAGTTCAATGGCTTGAGCGTTGATTGCATCGACAAGCACCGCCCCAACTCACCGGAACGCCGCAAGGCTTATCTGGCCGACATCACTTTTGGTACCAACAACGAGTTTGGTTTCGACTATCTGCGCGACAACATGGCCGTTTCGCCAGACGACTTGGTGCAACGCGCGCACAACTACGCCATCGTCGATGAGGTAGACTCGGTGTTGATTGACGACGCCCGTACCCCATTGATTATCAGCGGCCCCGTTCCAAAAGGTGACGACCAGATGTTTGAAGAATATCAACCGCTGGTTGAACGACTGGTTGACGTGCAACGAAAACTGGCCACACAGTTCTTGGCAGAGGCCAAACAGCTGATTTCAGAGGGCCAGGCAGCGAAAGATCAGAAGAAGACTGAGGAGGGATTCCTGGCTCTGTACCGTTCATACAAGTCGCTGCCGAAGAACAAACCACTCATCAAGTATCTGTCGGAAGAAGGCATCAAGGCTGGCATGCTCAAGACCGAAGAGTACTACATGCAGAACAACAACCGCGAAATGCCGAAGGCTGTGGAGCCGTTGTATTTCGTTGTGGACGAGAAACTCAACAGCTGCGACCTGACAGACAAGGGTACTGAATGGCTCTCCAAGCAGGTGAACGACAAAGAACTCTTCGTGCTGCCTGACATCACTGCCGAACTTTCAGCACTGGAAAACGAGACTTCACTCTCTGACCAGGAGCGGTTGGACAAGAAAGACGAAATGCTGACCCACTATGGCGTGCAGAGTGAGCGCGTGCACACCTTGCAACAGCTGTTGAAGGCGTACACCATGTTCAACAAAGACGACGAGTATGTGGTAATCGACGGTGAGGTGAAAATCGTTGACGAGCAGACCGGCCGTATCATGGAAGGCCGCCGCTGGAGCGACGGACTGCACCAAGCCGTGGAGGCAAAGGAACATGTGAGGGTGGAAGCTGCCACGCAGACCTTCGCCACCATCACCTTGCAAAACTACTTCCGCATGTACCACAAGTTGGCTGGTATGACGGGTACCGCCTCAACCGAAGCGGGCGAGTTTTGGGACATCTACAAGTTGGACGTGGTGGAGATACCGACCAACCGTCCCGTGCAGCGCAACGATATGGACGACCGCGTATACAAGACGGCGCGGGAGAAGTATGCTGCCGTGATTGAAGAGATTGAAGAAATGCGCAATAGTGGCCGTCCGTGCTTGGTAGGTACCACGTCTGTCGAAATTTCTGAGTTGCTCAGCAAGATGCTGAACATGCGAAAAATCCCACACAACGTGCTGAACGCCAAGCTACACCAAAAGGAAGCCGACATTGTGGCACAGGCCGGACAATCGATAAACGGCCTTGGAGCGGTGACCATCGCCACCAACATGGCCGGTCGTGGTACCGACATCAAGCTGTCGCCCGAAGTGAAAGCGGCCGGAGGTTTGGCCATCATCGGTACCGAACGGCACGAAAGCCGCCGTGTAGACCGCCAGTTGCGAGGTCGTGCAGGCCGTCAAGGCGACCCAGGTAGTTCGGTATTCTACGTCAGTCTGGAAGACAAACTGATGCGATTGTTTGGTTCTGAACGCATCTCCTCGGTGATGGATCGCTTGGGATTCAAAGATGGAGAGCGCATTGAGAGCCCGATGATTTCGAAAAGCATAGAGCGCGCGCAAAAGAAGGTGGAAGAGAACAACTTCGGTATTCGTAAGCATTTGCTGGAATACGATGACGTGATGAACAAACAGCGCACCGTGATTTACGAGAAACGGCGCCACGCACTGATGGGTGAGCGTATCGGTATGGACATCTCTAACATCATTTGGGACCGATGTGTCAACATCATCAACTCAAATGATTATGTAGGTTGCAAGGAAGACTTCTTGAAAACCTTGGCGATGGAATGTCCGTTCACCGAAGAAGAATTCAACGCTGGCAATCCCGAAGATTTGGCCGAACGTGCTTTCCAAGATGCGATGGCGGCTTTCAAGCGTAAAACCGAACGGATACAAGCGGTTGCTTGGCCGGTTATCAAGCAGGTACAGGAGGAACAGGGCGAGCGGTTTGAGCGCATTGCCGTACCTATAACCGACGGAAAGCGTGTGTACCAGGTTTCCTGCAACCTCAAAGAAGCCTACGACACGGAAGCCAAAGACATTGTAAAACAGTTCGAAAAGAGCATCGTTCTGCATATCATTGATGAGAATTGGAAGGAGAATCTGCGACAACTGGACGAACTTCGCCACAGTGTACAGAATGCTTCGTACGAGCAGAAAGACCCACTGCTGATCTTCAAACTGGAGAGTGCGAAGCTCTGGGACAGCATGATTAACGACATGAACAACCAAACGACGAGCATCTTGATGCGCGGTCAGATTCCTGAAATGCAACAGGAGGAGGTTCGTGAGGCTGCTCCGGCACAGAGAAGTCAACGCTATAACGAGCAGAAAGATGACCTAACAGACCCCGGTCAGGCCGCAGCTGCCCATCAAGACACGCGCGAACAAGCACAACAGGTGAACCGAACGCCGTACATCAAGGACAAGATGCCACGTCCAAACGATCCTTGTCCCTGTGGAAGCGGCAAGAAATTCAAGAACTGCCACGGCAGAAATCTTCGTTAAACATCAACGTATGAAAATGATAGAAGGTTGGAATCGCTCACAAACACACCAGAAATGGGCACACAACCGTCTATCATTTTTTTTGATTCTTTTGCACCCATGAACATTCAAATCAACAACTTAAAGAAGGCTTTTGGCGAGAAAATTGCCGTTGACATCCACAACTTCGAGATTCATGATGGGGATATTCTCGGACTGGTAGGTAACAATGGAGCCGGAAAAACCACGCTGTTCAGACTGCTACTCGACCTGCTGAAAGCCGATGAGGGGCAGGTTTTGCTCAGTTTCAGACACATCAACCCGCATCAGATGCCTGCTTCAGAAACGCCAGTGGATGTTACACCGGCTGATGAAGCTTTCACGGTAGACCCTTCCCAATCGGAAGATTGGAAACAACATACGGGTGCCTACATCGACGAGGGATTCCTCATCGACTTTTTGACGCCAGAGGAATACTTTGAATTCATCGCCAAAGTGAATCACATCGACAAGGAACGTCTCTCCACATTCTTGGCTTCACTGTCCAAATTCATGAATGGCGAGATACTCGGTCAGAAGAAATTAATTCGCGATTTCTCTGCCGGGAACAAACAAAAAATAGGCATCATCTCCGCACTCATCGCACAACCGAAGCTGCTGATTCTTGATGAGCCTTTCAATTTCCTGGATCCTTCGAGCCAGAACTTCTTGAAACGCCTGTTGCTGAACTATCATCAAACAACGGGAGCCACCATCCTCGTGAGCAGTCACAACCTGCAACACACGGTGGAAATATCCAATCGAGTGGCACTGATGGAGAAAGGTTCCATCATCAAGGATCTGCCCAACATCAACGGACAGGCTGAAAAAGAACTGGAAGATTATTTCAATGGGACGCAGGATGCAGCCGAATAAACACAAAAAATGCTGATTACATGATGCGCGAACGAACGTATGCTTGACGTAAATAAGATGCAACCCAGCAAACACAAGCAATGATGACGTACAGGATCGCTAACTGCCAAAGATTGAGGTGGATGCCTTCAACACTCGCTCCCGGCCAGGATGCGAGGAAGGACAGGTAGTGATTGAGGACCCGGGTCATCCAAGTTAGCGCGACAGCCACGACACTTTGCAACAACGGTACAAAGGACAAGGCGAACAAAAGACAGGAGGTATAGAGGATGAGGACGGTCAGTGGGATGGCCAACAGGTTGGTTAAGAGGAAATAACACGAAAAACGGCCGAAATAATAGGCCACCAATGGAGCCGTACCTATCTGTGCCGCCAACGATACGGCCATCATTCCCCACAACTTTCCCATAACGGCAGACCTGGCGAGAATGGCTTCTGGCATCCAACGCTCAATGGGTCGATAAAGCAACAGAATGGCCGCAACAGCCATAAAAGACAGTTGAAAGCCTACATCCCATAAGCTCAGCGGATGCAGCAGCAACATCACGATGGCCGTAAATGACAGGGCATTGAGCGACATTTTATCGCGGTTGAGCAGTGACACCAATGAATAAACGGTGAGCATGATGGCCGAACGCATGACACTCGATGACATTCCCGTTAAAAACACATAGACCCAAACGGTCAACACCACGAAAGCAAGACTGAAAACACGTCGCAACTCTCGCCCACCCAGCACCAAAACAAGCAGTCCGTAGATAATACTAAGATGCAAACCAGACAGGGCCAAGATATGAGAAGCGCCCGAAATGGAAAAGATTTCCTTGGTCTGTTTGGACAAAAACGACTTTTCTCCCAACGTCATCGCAGCCAAGACGGCATAATCTTGTTCATCAAAACCATGGGCAGCATAATGACTCAGCAGTTTTGCTCGCACCTTTTGCGCCTTCAAACGCAATCGTTCGAACCGAGGCATGCCTGTCAAATCAAGCTGACATTGCGCCCAATCACGATGATAGATGAACGTTTGCGCCCGATAACCCCGTATCGCCATCCACCGTTGATAATTGAAATGACGAGCTGAGGGATAATTACGAATGGGCTGAAAGGCCGAACGAAACTGGATTCCATCGCCCACTTTCAACGCCTCATAACGCCTCTCAACGGTATCGCGCAATATCGATGCCCTCACTTTTTGGCCGGATAAAAGGCCGGAAAGGACATACAAATCGCACTGAACCACTTTACCTCTCACCTTTGGCGTGGTCATCACGACGGCTTCAGACACATGTTCTTCCTCGGGAATGGGTACAGCCAGACGGTTTTTCTGCATGGTTATGAGCAGAAAGCCAAAGCACATCACGGTGAAAAGGATGGCCACTCCCTGCGCTGTTTTCCATCGATAGCAAGCTAATGCAATCAACAAAGCTGATGAAACAATGACCAACCACAGCCATGTTGGCACGACAAACCCGAAAGAGTCGCCTGCAACAAGACCTACAATCAATGCCAAGACAACCCTAAAGAGGGGATAACGTTGCAGCCAGTCACGCACTTTCATTCATCATCGTCCATCAAATTGATTCGTAGTTGTCTTGAGACTATTCATAATCATCAATCACACGATTGGTGAATTCCATCATGGGTTGAGCCACCTTGAATAGTTCTGTCATAGGTTCTATCCAGCCATTTCCCTCAAAGAAATCATCTTCAACCCGATGCCAGCAAGCATAATCTTTCATTCGAAGATAATCAATAAACTCATAATCGGCAGGAAAACCCTTCGGACAGGTCTTCAATCGACTGATTCCAAAGCCCTTATCCGATGCCTGTTCATCACTCCACGAACCCTGAGTGGCATAACCAAAGAAATGAACAAACTTGCCATTCTCCACACATCTTCGCCACTCGTCAATGTTGCCCATAATCTCATTACGGCAAGAGGTCAAGATATGAGTGGGCAACCAATAAGCTCCAGCCGACAACAGGCAATGGCCTGGCTGCACATGGATGTAATAACCAGCATGTAACGACTTACGACCTTTGGCGCTGATGTATGCGCCAAAATGCCTTTTATAGGGCGATTTATCGGGCGAGAAACGTGTGTCACGGTTAAAACGAAAGCATGCTTCCTTGGCTGTTACATGCGATACGGAGGCATCAAACTTAGAGATGGCTGCGATAGCTCGATCCACTCCCTCCTCAAAATCGTTGCGACAAGCCAAATATTCGTCTTTATGGGCTTGATACCAGTCACGATTATTGTTCTTGGCAATGCGCTCTAAATATTTTAAGATGCGTTGGATGTTCATATAATCAATGTTTTGAAGATGTACGATGCTAATTTCAAAGATGGTTTAGGCAAGATACAAAGATGGTTTAGGCAAGTTTCAAAGACAATTCATGCAAGTTTGGAAGATGTTAATCGCTTAGGACAAATCTGGTCAAACTGGCACTTTTCACACTTGGGGCGCTGACTTTGACAGATGTATCTGCCATGCAAAAGCAGCCAATGGTGCGCCCTCGACACATCCTCTGCAGGGATGTACTTCATCAATTCAAGTTCAACTTTCAAGGGAGTGTTGGCCTTTTGTGACACCAACCCCATGCGATGGCTCACTCTATAGACGTGAGTGTCAACGGCAATCTTTGCTTTTCCATACCAAACAGCTTGCACTACGTTGGCCGTCTTGCGCCCTACGCCAGGCAATTTCACCAAATCGGCGGTATTGTCTGGCACTTCTCCGCCGAAATCGCTTACTAACATTTGCGCCATTTCCACCAAATGTCTTGATTTAGCATTAGGATAACTCACACTGCGCACATATTCCAACACCTCTTCGGGCGTAGCCTGTGCCATCGACTGTGCATCAGGATAACGCAAAAATAAAGCCGGTGTCACCTGATTGATGCGCTTATCGGTGCATTGCGCGCTTAATAATGTGGCGACCAACAGCTGGAAAGCCGACCCAAACTCAAGCTCGGTCGTAACGATGGGCGTTGTTTTTCTGAAATAATCGAGGATATATTGATATCTTTCCTTTCGTGTCATATCACAAAAATACGAAACATTTCGCAAATCACCAAGCCCTGGAAGCGTTTTCACACACCGCAGCATCAAGGTTGCTCGATAAAAAAAATGTGACCAAACTCAGGTTTCTCACCGAATTTAGTCACATTCTTTTATGATTTGATAAGCTTAATAAGCATCTCCATGTTTAATCTCTTCTTTCGTGATTTTCTTGCTATCCATGGCATACCATACATAAACAATATAAGCAAGGACGAATGGAATGAAGAGTGAAACAATGGCCATGGTGCGCAATGTAAATTCACTACTACTACT
>CAMQBP010000023.1 GCA_946999025.1 uncultured Prevotella sp.
TATGTTATGAAAAATTTGAGAGAAAAGTGAAGCTTCACAGCTTCGTTTTTGTTTTACTAAACATGTTTTATAATTGAGAAAGCATAGAAATTATCTTATTTGATGATGGTAGCCGGCTGCACATCTGCGGGTGTCATGTTGCTTTGTTGCATGCTGTCTATCGTTGCAGAGTCGCCAATAGCCACTGAAGTGCCTTGCTGTAGTTGTTCTGTTCCATCATACGACGCACCTATGTTATCATTCTTCTGCATGAACGGAACCTGCAATGCGTTGCTCAATGTCAGGATAATAGCTACCACGGCGGCTGCTTTGAAGAGCGGCATCAGCCGTTGTCTCATCTTGATGGTGCGCGCCTTGACCGGTGTTGGCTCATCAATCATGGACAGAATCTTCTCATCAAAGTCGTCTCCCAGTACCTTTTGGGTTGCTTCTTGTTGAGCGTATATGAACAATGCGCGATACTTTTGCAAGTCCGCGGGAACGTCTTCCTGACTGAAGAACGTGCGGAGAATCTCTTCTTCCTGAAGCGTTGTCTCGCATGCCCAATAGCGTTCCAACAGTTGTTCGATATATTTATAATCCATAATTGTCGAATTTTTGAAATCTTTCTTTTACCGTTTGCCGGGCTCTGAAGATGTTTACTTTCACTTGTTCTTCACTGATGCCCAGTATGTTGGCAATTTCTTTGTAAGGCTTTCCCTCGAAATCTCTGAGTTGCATGCAGCTTCTTTGTTTTTCTGGAAGCGCATTGACGAGGTTTCTCACAAGCTCTATCCTGTCTTGTTGTAGGGTATCCTCGAATGGTGTCGAGGAGGTGTCTGGGCTTTCTGTCTGTCTTTCTTCGAGCGAATCATTGAGATTGTCGTGCTTCTTGATTCGATCGAGCGCTAAGTTGCGGCAGATGGTGATGCTGAAGGCTCCTATTGATTCTATCTCATTCCAGCTTTCACGCTTGTCCCAAACCTTTATCAGTGTGTCTTGTACGATGTCTTCGGCCTCCTCATGACTAAGCGTGATGCGCAAAGCTAACCTGTAGAGCGCATCTTTGAGCGGTAAGACATCGTTACGAAAACTGATATTCTTCATCTTTGCCTCTAATTAAATGACGATTGGGATAGGGATAAGTTACATGCACCTGCAGATTTAACTATTTTTTTAGGTTAATCATCAGGATAAGTCTTCCCTTATTTGCTAATGGTGAAGCCTTCTTTACAAGAAGTAGGCGTTTGTGGAATTGTGTGCAGAGGGTATAAAAAAGTGTGCCGCCACCACGGATTATTCCAGGTAAGTGTATCCGTAAAGTCCTGAACGGTAGTTGTTCAAAAACTCTTTTCCTTCTTCCAAGGATATTTTTCCCAGCTTAACGCTCTTCGTTACCCATGTTTCCAGTTGTCTAACCAGCTTCTTCGGATTGTATTGAACATAATCAAGCACCTCGTCTACCGTCTCTCCATCAATCACTTGGTCGATGCTGTATTTGCCGTTTTTCACGGAAATGTGTACGGCGTTGGTGTCGCCAAAGAGATTGTGCAGGTCGCCTAAGATTTCCTGGTAGGCACCAACGAGGAACACACCGAGGTAGTAAGGCTCGCCTTTCTTCAATTGATGCAGGGGTAATACATGTGAAATGTTGCGGTTGGTCACGAAGTTTGCTATCTTTCCATCGCTGTCGCAGGTGATGTCTTGCAGTGTGGCATTGCGCGTGGGACGTTCGTCCAGCCGCTGAATCGGTAGGATAGGGAAGAGCTGATCGATAGCCCAACTGTCAGGAAGCGACTGGAATAGGGAGAAGTTGCAGAAGTATTTGTCGGCCAACAGCTTGTCAAGATTTCTCAACTCATCAGGGACATGCTTCATTGACTTGGACAACATGTTGATTTCCCGACACACACTCCAGTACATGCTTTCTATCTCTGCGCGCGTTTGTAGGTCAACTATGCCCAAAGCGAACAGGTCGAGCGACTCTTCACGTATTTGCTCCGCATCGTGCCAGTCTTCCAACATCGAGCGCGGATTGAGGTTATCCCATATCTCATACAGGTCTTTTACCAGCTGATGCTCTTCTTCGGTTGGCTCAAATTCCTCTGGCATGGTTGGCAGACTGGCCGTTTCCAGCACGTCGATAACCAACACCGAGTGGTGCGCTGTCAATGACCGGCCGCTCTCTGTGATGAGATTTGGGTGTGGCACGCCATTCTTGTTGGCCGCATCAATGAAGGTGTAGATACAGTCGTTGACATACTCTTGGAGGGAGTAATTCACCGAACTTTCGCTGCTCGACGAGCGCGTTCCGTCATAATCTACGCCCAGTCCGCCCCCGCAGTCCACGAAATCAACGTTGTACCCCATCTTATGTAGGTTGATGTAGTATTGCGCAGCCTCGCGGAGAGCCGTCTGGATGCGTCGAATCTTGGTGATTTGAGAACCGATGTGGAAGTGGATGAGATGCAGACAGTCTTTGAGTCCTTTCTCCTCCAGCATCTTCAAGGCCAGCAGAAGTTCAGAGGAATTCAGGCCAAACTTAGAGGCATCGCCGCCGCTGTCAGCCCATTTACCCGAGCCGGATGATGCCAACTTGATTCGAATGCCGATGTTCGGTCGTACACCAATCTTCTTCGCAGCCTTGGCGATGATGTCCAGTTCGTTCAGTTTCTCAATGACAATGAAGATGCGTTTGCCCATCTTTTGCGCCAAGAGTGCCAGCTCTATGTAGCTCTGGTCTTTGTATCCGTTGCAAATGATGAGTGAGTCGCTCTGGCATTGCACGGCAATCACGGCATGAAGTTCAGGCTTGCTGCCCGCCTCCAGGCCCAGGTTGAACTTCTGTCCGTGAGAGATAATCTCTTCCACCACGGGCTGCATTTGGTTCACCTTGATGGGGTAGATGATGAAGTTCTTGGCTTTGTAATCGTATTCTTTTGCAGCTTGTGCAAAGCAACTGGCCGTTTTCTCGATGCGGTTGTCAAGAATGTCGGGGAAACGCAGCAATACTGGCGAGCTCACATCGCGCAAAGCCAGCTCGTCCATCACGTCTCGCAGGTCTATTTCGGTATTGTCCTTACACGGCGTCACGTAGGCATTGCCCTTTTCATTGATGCCAAAATAAGAAACACCCCATCCATTGATGTTGTACAACTCTTTCGAATCTTCAATCGTCCACTTCTTCATTGTTGTTTTACGAAACTGTTTTTTATAGATTTAATAATACTTTTAATTGGTCTACGGTTGCTTGTATCTTGCCGTAGGAGTCCATGAGACTGACGTCCAGCGTATGCTTTGCCTGCGTATAAAAGGGCTCGCGCTCTTTGAGTTGCGTGCCAATGAAGGCTTTCACTTCCTCCGGTGTCTTGTCCAGCAGCAGGGGTCTGACCGTCTTACCCATCTTCAAATGGCCGTAAAGCACCTCGGGTGAGGCTTTCAGAAATACGGTTTCGCCCTGTCGGTTCATATACTCGATGTTGTCAAAGAAGCACGGCGTGCCACCTCCGCAACTCAGAATGACGTGTTCGAATTCAGCCACTTCGTGCAGCATGCGGCACTCTATCTGCCTGAACCCCTCTTCCCCTCGCTCCTCAAAGAGCTGTTTGATGGTTTTTCTCATCCGGCTTTCGATGTACCAGTCAAGATCATAAAACGGCATGTTGAGGTCTTTTGACAAGGCTTTTCCAAGGGTAGTCTTGCCCGACCCCATGTATCCCATGATGATGATGCGGTCCATGCTTGGGGTGAGTTAATTATTTCCTGCTCTTAGTCGTCTTCTTCGTGGGAGCCGCATGCACGATGTCCATGCACTCCTCGTATGTCAAGTCGGCTGCCTTGCCATGTAGGACTTTGGGCAAGCGATAGTTCTTGCCGTCATAAGCGATGTAAGGACCGTAACGACCATTCAGTACTTCCAATTTTGCGTCTTGTTCAAACGACTTGATGTGTTTCTCTTTTTCCTGCTTCCGCTTCAGCTCTATCAGTTGGATGGCCGTTTCCAAAGTCACCGTTAGTGGGTTTTCTCCTTTGGGGAGTGACACATATTTCTTCTGATGAAGCACGTAGGGTCCGAATCGTCCGGCACCAATCACCACGTCAGTACCTTCAAACTGGCCCACGGTGCGTGGCAGCTTGAACAACTCGAGCGCGTCTTCCAAAGTCATCTCCTCCATGCTCTTGTCCGCTGGAAGTTGTGAGAATCGGGGCTTCTCGTCATCATCGGCCGTACCGATTTGTACCACTGGTCCGTATCTGCCTATCTTTACGAACACCGGTTTGCCACTCTTGGGGTCGATACCCAGTTCGCGTTCGCCAGCCTTGTGCTCGCTTCGTGCGTTCATCACCTTTTCTACAGTGGGTTTGAAGGTCTTGTCAAAGCTCTTCATCATCTTGTTCCACTCGGTGTTTCCCTCAGCAATGCTGTCGAATTTCTCTTCCACATTCGCAGTGAAGTTGTAGTCCATGATGCTGGGGAAGTTCTCCATCAGGAAGTCGTTCACGACCATTCCGATGTCCGTAGGCAACAGTTTCCCTTTTTCATTGCCCACCACTTCTTTCTTGGTCTTGGACGTTATCTTGATGCCCTTTAGCGAATCGATGGCGTATGTCCGCTCGGTACCCTTCTTATCGCCCTTCTGCACGTATTCTCTTTGCTGTATGGTGCTGATGGTGGGCGCATAGGTAGAGGGTCGACCAATGCCCAATTCTTCCAGTTTTTTCACCAAACTGGCTTCCGTGTAGCGTATCGGACTCTGTGAATAGCGTTCGGTTGAGGTGATCTCACGACGTTCCAACAGGTCGCCTTCCTTCAAGGCTGGCAGCGAGTGGGTATAGTCATCCTGGTTGTTGTCATCCTCATCGTTCGACTCGTGATAAGCCTTGATGAAACCTTCGAACGTGATGATTTCGACGTTGGCTGTAAACTGTTCTTTCACACCGCTTACGTCAATCGTCACGGTTGTCTTCTCCAACTGTGCGTCAGCCATCTGACTGGCTACCGTGCGTTTCCAAATCAGGTCGTACAACCGGCGTTCTTGCGACGTACCCTCTATCTCATGCTTGCTCATGTACGTTGGGCGAATGGCCTCGTGAGCCTCTTGTGCGCCTTTCGAGTGTGTGTGGTACTTGCGTGGTTTGCTGTATTCTGCACCGTATGCCTTCACGATTTCTTCCTTGCAGGTGTTCACTGCCAGTTGTGAAAGGTTCACGCTGTCGGTACGCATGTAGGTGATTTGTCCGTTCTCATACAAGTGCTGAGCCACCATCATGGTCTGTCCAACGGTAAATCCCAACTTGCGGGCTGCTTCCTGTTGCAGGGTTGAAGTGGTGAAAGGCGGTGCTGGCGTGCGTTTCAGGGGCTTGCGCGTGATGTTGTCCACGGTGAACTTGGCATCCTTACATTGCTCCAGAAAGGCCAGTGCCTCTTCGTGTTTGCTGAATCGCTTGTCCAGTTCGGCCTTCACTTCCGATGCCGATCCGTCTTCGTTGGTGATGACGAAGATGGCGTTGATGCGATAGTAAGGCTCGCTTTCAAAGGCTTGTATCTCGCGTTCGCGCTCTACGATGAGGCGTACGGCCACGCTTTGTACACGTCCGGCCGACAGGGCTGGCTTCACCTTTCGCCACAACACGGGTGACAAGCGGAAACCCACCAGGCGGTCGAGCACGCGGCGTGCCTGTTGCGCGTTGACCAAATCCATGTTCAAATGACGTGGATTCTTGATGGCTTCGAGAATGGCTGGCTTGGTAATCTCATGAAAGACAATGCGGTTGGTCTTCTCCTCGTCCAAACCAAGCACCTCGCACAGATGCCATGATATGGCCTCTCCCTCGCGGTCTTCATCGGAAGCCAGCCACACCTTCTTAGCCTCTTTGGCCTGCTTCTTCAATTCGTTGACAAGCTTTTTTTTCTCTTCCGGAATCTCGTAATTGGGTTCAAGTGTATCTGGATCAATGCTCAACTCTTTTTTCTTCAGGTCTCTGATGTGTCCGTAAGATGACATGACCTTATAGTCCTCGCCAAGAAATTTCTCGATAGTCTTCGCCTTTGCGGGGCTCTCTACGATAACTAAATTTTTCTGCATTGTTTCTTTGTGAATCTTATAATTTGCGGCAAAAGTAAACAAAAGTTTCTTTATACCTTTTATATATAGGCAATTTTACTTTGTTTTTAAAGTTTTTAAGATGATTTTGTGAAATTTAAGCGAGCGAAATCATCGATGGTAGGGGCGTGATTTATCACGTTCCGTTCAGTAAAACGTTGGTTATTTTTACCAAAAAAGGCCCAAAAAACGGCCCTTCAAAACTTTCATTATAGAAAAAATCAATAGGCTTATAGGATGAAAACGCGGCTCATTTTGGTAGGATGACAAGCCTTTTTCGCTATAAAATCAATGTGATTCATCGAAAACAAGCATCACTTTGGTGCCCAATAGGCATGGTGTAGCACCGCAAAAGCATGCTTATTGACCACCAAAAGCAATGCTTTTGCCGAGTGAAGGCGTAAAAGGTAGAGTTAAAATGGTGAGATAAAAGTGCAATATACTGTGTAACAATGAGTTGAGAAACAGCGTTCATGCTGGGCGAATTTGCACGCAGACAGGTGATGGTTTGCAAATACGCCCAGCATGATGAGGCCTCTTGTCAAGAAAATTCACTCACAAGGGTGGGCATGATTGATGGTCTGCCAACGAATGTTCCTGTAAAAAACCGTCTGGGCAGACTGACAATCTCAATTATTTGCTATATCTTTGCAGCATTGAAAGACCATTATTTTGAAAAATATGAAAAAGACTTTCCATCATATTCTTTTCATGACAGCCATCACCTGCGGTGCTTTGTGTGCTGTTTCGTGTACGCAGAAGAAATTCAATGTTAACGGTACCATTGCGAATGCCAAGGATTCCACCTTGTATTTCGAGAACATGGGACTGAACGGACCGGTGGTGTTAGACTCTGTTCGGTTGGGTGAAGACGGCTCGTTCGCATTCAGTGAGAAAGCAACCGATGCACCGGAGTTCTACCGCCTGCGCGTGGCAGGGCAAATCATCAACGTGTCAATCGACTCTACCGAGACGGTTAACGTCAAGACCCAATACCCTAATATGGCTTCGCAATATGAGGTGACGGGGTCGGAGAACTGCTCGAAAATTAAGGAACTCACGCTGATGCAGATGGCATTGCAACAGCAAATTCAGGATATTGCCCAGAATTTGAACTTAAATTCGCAAACCATCAACGACAGTTTGCAGACAGTGTTGGAGGCTTATAAGGACAAGGTGAAGATGAACTACATCTACAAGGAGCCGATGAAGGCATCTTCTTATTTCGCTCTTTTCCAGACCATCAACGTTGGGAACGGCAGTTTGCTGATTTTCAATCCACGCACGAGTGCCGAAGACGTAAAAGTTTACGCCGCCGTGGCTACCAGTTGGGACACTTATTACCCAAAGGCTGAGCGCGGAGCCAACCTGCATAACATTGCCATCGAGGGTATGAAGGATGTGAGAATCATCCAAAACAATCAGCGAAAGATGTTGGCAGCCAGTCAAGTGACTACGTCCGGACTCATTGATATCGCGCTGACGGATCACCGTGGGGTGCTTCGCAAGCTGACCGACTTGAAGGGAAAGGTGGTGATGCTCGACTTTCATATCTTCGCTTCCAAGCAGTCTACCGAGCGCATCATGGCCCTTCGCGAACTGTACAACAAGTATCACGACCGCGGATTCGAGATTTATCAGGTGTCGTTGGACCCAGATGAGCACTTTTGGAAGACCAAGACAGAGGCGTTGCCTTGGATTAATGTCCATGCCGACGCAGATGAGCAGAATGCCATACTCGTGAACTATAACGTGCAGAACATTCCCACTTATTTCATCATTGACAAGAACAACACTTTGCAAAAGCGAGATGTGCAAATCAAAGATTTAGATGCTGAGATACGGTCTTGGCTCTGACAGACGAAAAGAGGGTGACGGTAATTCATGATCCGCCACCCTCTTTTCGTGAAGATGTTGCTGGTGTAAACCGTTAAACCGGTGCGTAGCGGGACGGTTTTTGTGTCAGAAACTGCGCAACCATGCCTGTAACTCGAGCCGCATCTCCACGTGATAGCGGAACGAACTGTTGTATCCAAAGCCATGATCGCCTGAAGGATAGACGTGTAACGATGCCGGTACATCGTGCCGATACAACTCCAAGTAATAGTTAACGCCATTGGCAGGCAGCACCACGGTATCGTCATCAGACAAGAGGATGAAGGCTCTGGGCGTCACACGGCTCACCTGCATGTCGGTACTGTACTCGCGTTCTGTGCTCTTGCTCGGATTCTTGCCCAGTAAGTTGTCGTGCGAACCCTTGTGTGTATAGCCCGGCATCATGGTAATCACGGGATAAAATAGTATTTGGAAGTTGGCCTTTGCGTCGCCTTTGCTTTTGGTAGCCACGGTTGAGGCAAGGTGTCCGCCGGCTGAGAACCCCATGATACCGATGTCATTGCGGTTGAGGTGCCATGCTTGTGCGTTCTTTCGCACCAGCCGCATCGCCTGTTCTGCATCACTCAGCGGAGCTTCTTTCACGCCATTGGGCATGCGATATTTCAGTACGATGGCAGCGATGCCCATGTCATTGAAGAACGATGCCCAGTTGGTTCCTTCGTTTTCCCAAGCCAAGTGGGCATATCCGCCGCCCGGACAGATAACCACTGCCCGTCCTGTGGCGCGTTTGGCAGCGGGCAAAAACACGCGCACCTTCGCCGTGTCGGTAGTAACACCAGTGGGATGTGGGGCACGCCCATTCCATAAATTCACGTCGAATACCTGCTGAGCGCTCGCATAAGTCGCTGCAATGAATAAACTAAGAGTTAAGAGGAGTTTTCTTGTTTTCATCTAAATGTTGTTGTTAAGGGAACGCAATATTGTTCCCAATCGTTGTATGCAAAGATACGATTTGTCGGTGTTTTGTGCAAATGTATCTTTGATTTTCAGTTTTTTCAAGCGCAATGACAAGGGGGAGAAAGTGTCATTTGACGGCCAATCGTTGCCAGTTTGCGCGTTCAAAGTGTTGCGGTGTGGTAAAATGCCATCGGTGCAGGGATGACAATACAAAGATTTTTTATAACTTTGTGGCATTCTATGAATTGAACGCTGTTCGAATGAAGAAAGTACTGAATGAGGTAGGATATGTTTTGGTTTACGGCAGCTGGTATCTGTTGTCACTGCTGCCCATGCGCTTGCTTTACGTATTGTCCGACCTGTTGTATCTCATCATGGCTTACATCTTGAGATACAGGCATCGCGTGATCTGGAAAAACCTGTCCAGCAGCTTTCCTGAAAAGAGCCACGAGGAACTGGTGAAGATAGAGAAAGACTTCTATCATTGGTTCTGCGACTACCTTGTTGAGACCATCAAACTGATGACCATGAGTGCCACGCAACTGCAAAAACGAATGCGTTTCACGGGTATGGAGCAGTTCAACGCTGCCCTCAACGATGGTCTGTCGTGTGCTGTGTACTTGGGTCATTATGGCAATTGGGAGTGGATTACCTCCCTTCCCTATTCTATTCCCAGTCATGTGCAGTGCTGTCAACTGTATCACCCATTGGAAAACAAACGTTTTGACCGTCTGTTCAAATATGTGAGGGAACGCCAACACGCTCTTTGCATACCCATGCACAACTCGCTTCGCAAGATATTGGAGTTCAAACGCAACAACCGAGCAATCGTGGTGGGTTACATTGCCGACCAAGTGCCATTGTGGTGGAACATTCACCACTGGTTGGATTTCCTGCATCATGATACGCCCGTGCTTACTGGGGCCGAACGCATCATCAAACACATGGGACAAGTTTGTTTCTATGGTGACGTGAAACGCGTGAAAAGAGGCTATTACGAGTGCGAAATGAAGCTCATGGCGTTTAACCCAAAGCAATGTAAAAAATGGGAACTGACGGACATGTACTTCCGTATGTTGGAAGAAACAATACGCCAACAACCCGCATGTTACCTCTGGAGTCATAACCGATGGAAGCGTACCCGCGAGGAGTTTGAACGCGACTGGGAAGTGGTTGACGGGAAAGTATTGAAAAAAAAGAACGACTAAGCACTGAAAATCATGAAGATATTTGCAATCGTTGTGACTTACAACCGGCTGGAATTGCTGAAAAAAAGCATTGGAGCGTTGCGCCGACAGCAGGGTCTTAACCAGATTGTCGTGGTGAATAATGGCAGCAATGACGGCACAGAAGAGTGGCTGGATGGGCAACAAGATCTGCATGTGATTCATCAAGAAAACGTTGGGGGCAGTGGAGGATTCTATACAGGCATCAAGGTTGCTTATGATGAAGGCGCCGATTGGATATGGTGTATGGACGATGATGTGTTTCCAAAGGATGGTTGTCTGGACGAATTGCTAAGCCTTGTGGCGCTTGAGGAAACCCAATTGGACCACAAGAAACCGCTGGGCATCCTGGCTCCGCGGCGAGTGATGAACGGAAAAACGTTCACGCACGAGTTTCGGCGATACAACCTAACCAATCCACTGGGCAGTTTGCACGCTGAAAAGCTGAGTGGTGAGGAGACTACGCCTACCGAGATTGTGGGCTGTGACTTTGAAGGACCGTTCATTAGTCGGTCTGTTGTAGAGAAGATTGGGCTGCCCAACCGGGAGTTGTTCATCTTCTATGATGACACGGAATATTGCCTCAGAGCGCATTTGGCAGGCTTTCGTTTGCTCTATGTGCCGTCGGCCGTGATGGACAAGCATGCGTTTTTCTCGGAAGACTCATGGGCGGTGCGCAATCAGAAGAAGAAGTGGAAACGTTATTACCAGGTGCGTAATTCGGCTTACTTAAACCATCATTATGGCAAGAACTGGGGGGTGCGCTACCTAAGAAGTTGGATCAGTGGCATGGGATACGTCATCCCGGCTCTGTTATCGATGCCCTTCAGCAAGGCATGGCGACCAAAAGACCTGATGATGTTGCATCGAGCGTATTACGATGGTATCAATGAACGGTTGGGAAAACGTTGAGTTTAACCTTTTATAACGAAGGAAAGTCCCATCGCGTTTGAAGCTGCAACTTGTTATATGGAGCGCAATGATATGGAAAAAAATAAGTTACTTGTCGTCATACCCGTTTATCATCCGGTGCTGAAAGCGTATGAGAAAGCGGCTCTTGATCATAATTTGTCCTTGCTTAAGGGCTTTTCGGTGGTCTTTCTGCAACCTAATAACGTGGATATGTCGCCGCTCAATGCGCAGTATCCCAATGTGGGTGTGATTGAGGTGAGTGGCGATTGGTTGGGAACGGCTAATGGCATTCAGGGTTATAACCGCATGATGATGTCCGAATCGTTTTACAAGCTCTTCCAAGATTATACCTATATTTTCATTTGTCATGTAGATGCTTGGCTGTTTAAGAATGAGTTGGCATTGTGGTGTGATAGGGATTTTGACCTTGTGGCTGCGCCTTGGCCTACTCGTCCACGGTATATGCGGTTCCCGTTGAAACAGTATTTGAAGTTAAAGTTGTTGCTGAAACCGAAGAATAAGATTATACATAGTCAGATGTTTGGTCGCATTGGCAACGGCGGATTGTGTCTTCGCAAGGTAAAGACGTTTCAGGAGGCTTGCGTGCAGTATGCCGATGAGATAGAATATTACAACAGTCAGTCCGACGCTTTGCACAATGAGGATTTGTTTTGGGCGTTAGTTCCACCCTTGAAAGTACCTTCTGTCAAGGAAGCTTTGACCTTCTCGTTCGATCTCAAGCCCGAGTTGTGCTATCAACTCAATGGCAATCGGTTGCCCATGGCTTGTCATGGATTCAACAAACCCGTGCGCGTGGCTTTCTGGAAGCAATTTATTCCGGCGCTCAACGACTAACAGTCGAAACGATCAAACAACATGAAAATACGCTCATTGTTCCCTCGTAAGCTCTATTATACCTTGCATAGCGGCAAGAATTCGAAGCTATGGTATTACCTCACTTCATACATAGCCATCCATCTTCCACACACTTGGCTGAGAAAGATCTGCCAAAAAGAAATGAAAGCCTTGCGAAATCGGGATGATCAGGGGTATATCATGCAGCGTGTGAACTATTATAATCGACTCTCACCAGCTACACCTATTGATCGC
This sequence comes from uncultured Prevotella sp., assembly GCA_946999025.1. Classification (GTDB taxonomy): domain Bacteria; phylum Bacteroidota; class Bacteroidia; order Bacteroidales; family Bacteroidaceae; genus Prevotella. The sequence continues at coordinate 12,125 of CAMQBP010000023.1, forward strand.
AAGGCGTTCCTTCAAGAGTCGGTGTGTGTGCAAGACCAACCCATGACTGGTCAGAAAGTGTATTATCTTGATGCGTATCGTTACGCCCGATACTTCCCGTTGTCGCTGCGATGGGTGTTGCTTCCCGGCGATATCGTTCACGTTCCGGCAGTGCCATCCATTACCAAAAGCCGCCCGTTGACGGAAAATAATGCCAATTCGGTGTTGATGAAACTCGATAAAGTGCGCCATTTTCTCTTTGTAAACGACCGCAAGCCGTTTAGAGATAAGCAGAACTTGGTTATCTTTCGTGGTCTGATTGGGCAGGATGGTGGTGCCGATTTGAAGCAAAACCGATACGATTTCGTGAAACGTTACTATGGTCATCCGCTCTGTAACATCGGTGTTATCGACCCACAATACCCTCAATGGCGAACCGAGAAGCTCACCATAGAAGAACATCTTGACTATAAATTTATCATGGCATTAGAGGGAAATGATGTCGCCAGCAACCTTAAATGGGTCATGTCATCCAACTCTGTCGCCGTTATGCCACGTCCCACCTGCGAAACTTGGTTCATGGAGGGATGCTTGAAGCCCAACTATCACTACATTGAGATTAAGCCTGATTTCTCTGACCTGGAGGAACGTCTGACTTATTACATAGCGCATCCGGAGCAGGCAGAAGCGATTATCGCACATGCTCATGCGTATGTCGACCAATTTAGGAATCGACGGCGCGAACGATTGATATCACTGTTGGTGCTGAAGAAGTATTTTGACTTCACCAACCCCGCCCAATCCAACGGCTGAGAGCGTTGTTGTTTACCAACAATGCACATACATATAGTAGCGGCGAACGGCGCAAAAGAACTTTCTGGTCACTTTAGATGGATAGGTAACATGAAACAACCAATAGAGAAATCTGCTGAGCATGCCGTTGGGATGATAATTGATAATTTGGTCTATCTGTGATAAATCTTCCCGATCAATGTGAAATTTGATGGCATGCGCATACATGCTCAGCATGCCAAGATGAAGCGCTTGGCGGTATGTTCCTTGTGAATCCTTCCGCAAGAAGAATGTCTCTACGATTTTAATGGCCTTTGCCAATGAAATCATCGACTTCAAAGATTGTGTCGTGGAGTATGAGTTGAGGCGGTTGCATCGGTAAGTGTACACCACATCGTCTATCCACGTGCGGCTTCCTACCAGCAGAAGACGGGGTAAAACCGAATAATCTTCGCCGTAATCTACCCCCTCTGTAAATTTAATGTCGTGTTGGGTGAACAAGTCTCTGCGATAAAGTTTTCCCCAAATAAAACCATTTCCTTTGTGCCAAAGCAGGGTTTTGATACGCCTTCTCTTTGAAGTATGTGCCGGTAATACAATCTTTTCGTGTTTACTCCCCATTCTATAGTAAGCCCCTTCCACGATGTCTGCGCCCGAGGCGTTCATCTTTTCCACCAGCAGAGCGATGGAGTTGGGCTCCAAAAAGTCGTCACTGTCCACAATTGTCACCGCGTCACCCGTGGCAGCTTCAAGACCTGTCTGCCGAGAAGCACCCAAACCATGGTTCTCGTGATGATGAATGATTTTTACTTTTGCAGCCTGTTGCGGGAATCGAGCCATGCAGGCTTTCAGCTTTTCAATGCTGTCGTCCGGCGTACAGTCGTCTACAAAGATAAATTCTACAACGGGATAAGTTTGTAAGAAAAGGCTTTCGGCACACTGTTCGATATACGGACCAACGACATAAACAGGCACCAAGATTGATACTTTCAGCATGTTACATTCTTGTTTGTTACTCTTTCTGCTATTCATTTTGCGGCTTTTCCAGTATGTTCTTGCTGCAAAATCCATCTCACCTACGATGTTTCCAATGAGCTGACGTAATGAAGATTAAATGCGATTCAGTAGGATGATCTATTTGTGCGGCAAAGATAATACAATCATTTGTAATGAAGTGTATTCTTATCTGTTTTTTTCAGAATCGCCATCTCAACTGCATCTCCAGGTCGGTTTGCGAACTTTGGTTGATTTGTTGGTACGAACTGCCAATCTTGTCACGGTCAAAGCTGCACGGTGTATGACATGGTAGATGTCTCCATTTCGCACACAATAATCTCGTCAAAGTGCTTCACGGACTCTTCTATCTGCGCCAAATGTTTCTCGGCATTATAGGCGTTGAAGACAACGGAAATATTCTTTTCCAAATTACTGCGAATCATAAATCTACTTTATGGGGTAAGGTTTTTCTGCGCAAATACGTTTTCTCTTATAGTTAAATTGGTTGTTAAAAATGCTTAGTGATGGACGATATTCTTTGGTTTGTATCTCCATAAGATCTAGAATGCTGTGTATCATGTCGTCTGTCATGAATGGACGGTGTGCAGACAGGCGAATTCTATTTGTTATATATGGATGGTTTTTCTGGAAAGTCTTAGACATATACACCAACATAGGGATTTCTACTTTCTGATTATTGATGTCAATGTCACCGTGTCCAGCAATCCTTTTGTTGATTTCCATCACGTCTTCACCGTGGTCAGAGGTGTAGATAATCAATGCGTCTTTGTCCTTAAAACGATTGATAATTGCGTTGACGATGCTATCGTTGTAGCGCACAGAGGTATCGTAAGTTGCTTTTGTCTCCTTTATTTTGTTATTTTCACCTTGTTCTACGTTTGTACTATAGACCTTAAATGTTTTTGGATAGCGGTTTTCGTATTCCCCGTGTGTACCCATAAGGTGTAATACAATAAAACTTTTGGGCTTTGTTTGCTTTAAGGTTTGGTCTAATAAAGGTAGTAAATGCTCATCGCAAGGCTTTGTAAAGTCACTTTTTGAATCTCTAACGCACAAAAAAGAATTTGATTTGCATCGCTCTGCGTAGAATCTTCCATTATTACCATATATGCCAGAAGACTCTTGATTTGATAACCAAGTGGTATAATAACCTGCTTGATTTAAGATGCTAAATAGGTCGGTATATTCATACCACTTCCCTTTTGCACCTTGCCTGTAAAATGTGAATAATTTTTCTAATACCTCCATTGTGTGTCCATTTGGACTGATAACATCGGTAAATTTGACTAAATCGCCAGTCTTTTCAAGACTACTTAAATAAGGTGTTGTCTGGAGATGGTATCCGTATATCCCCATATGATTCCTTGTGGTAGATTCTCCTAATATAAAAACAACATAAGGTATGGTACTATTGTTCTTTAACAGCTTAGGGTGTGTATTCCCCTTCTGTCTCATTTGCTTTAACTGTTGCATGTCGTTGATAGCGTCACGTGTAAGGAAAACGGTAGAAACGACAGAACAGCATTGGTGTAATAACCTATCTCGTGTAGTTGTTTTCTGTTTTATAATATCTTTTACAAGGTTGACTACTGTGAAAAATGATGCAAAAGTAAGCCATGCTGATGCGAATAAAATAGCTGAACGCTTATATTCTAATTTTAGTATTAACAGGCTATATGCCGATAAAACAAAGATGACTGCACAAATGCTTCCATACAACCGTGAATTTAATACGTTGGCTTGCAGATATTCTATTACTTCATTATGATTAGTAGCTAAAAGGATTTCGAAGATTGCACTGTCTGGCAAGCTGCGATAATAATATAGAAAATGCAAAAAGAGAAATAGCAACAAAACCGAGAATAATTCAATAATGCTTTTGGTAATACGCATAACTCTTTTATATGGAATAAGTGATATTATGAGAGTTAAGCAAACAATGGCAAAGCACATATATAAGAAATGATGTACGCCACGACCAAACGATGACATATTAAATAGGTATGGAATATTGATAAACAACATAAACATGATGAAGCAAAAATGTTGTTGTATGAAATTTGCAATTCCATTCCATATTTTTTTACTTCTACTTGTGTCTTGTGGTTGCATGAATTGATTTGCTGCCTGCATGATGAGAATATGATGTATCTATTTGCAAAGGTATGTTTTTTTTTGAGTAATATCATATAAAACCATTATATGCATTACTATTGCAGCAATAATAAGTTATGTTTGTTGCGCCTATGCTGATAAGCAATGCCTATTGAAACTCAATAATATCAACCCCATGTTGCTTTTGGTTTGTTGTGGCAAAAGTACAAAAATATTTCGTCAGAATCGCCATCTCAACTGCATCTCCAGGTCGGTTTGCGAACTTTGGTTGATTTGTTGGTACGAACTGCCAATCTTGTCACGGTCAAAGTAGTGCGTGGTGCCCAGCTTTGCCATGAACATAAGCTTGCTGTTGGCATCCCAACGCACGTTGATGGCGTAACGCATACCCTCTCCAGAGAACACGGGGAAGGCAAACGTGTAGAGCAAACCACGCTCGTAAC
>CAMQBP010000024.1 GCA_946999025.1 uncultured Prevotella sp.
GTGCGAATTCTTCAAACACGTTTTATAATTTTGCACTTGCTGGTTGACTCTACAAACACTTGTCATGTGGTCTTTTAAAATGAGTTTTAACCTGAAATACTGAAATATTTCATGAAAAATGCTTATTTTTGTCAACAAATCAATTATACAAACAAATCTATCATGAAACAAAAATCTTTCTTCTTGGCTGCTGTCCTGCTGTTCTCATGCTTGACTGTTGGGGCGCAAAAGCCTGGTGGACTTTCTGCTGACCTGTTGAAAAAGATACAGCAGGCACAACCATCTTCACCTGCCGATAAGGCTATTATCAATGCTGTGGCATCTAACAACATTGACGATTTGGTTAAAAACCGTGACAATCAGGGTGCGGTAGACACCTATTTCAGCATCGAAACACCCAAGCAGAGCATACACGACCAGCAGAAAAGTGGCCGCTGTTGGATGTTCTCGGGCTTCAACGTGCTGCGCGCCAACTTTGCTAAACGGCATCAAGACACGCTGTCCGTGGAGTTTTCACATGCCTACTTGTTCTTTTATGACCAGTTAGAGAAGGCCAATCTCATGCTGCAAGGTGTCATAGATAATGCGTCGAAGCCATTGGATGATAAGCGTATGCAGTTCTTCTTCAAGAATCCTGTCAATGATGGCGGTACCTTTTGCGGGGTTGCCGACTTGGCCGAAAAGTATGGGTTGGTGCCTATGAGCGTGATGCCCGAGACCTATTCGTCTGACAACACCAGGGTGATGGCTCGTCTGTTGTCATCTAAATTGCGCGAATATGGGCTGGAATTGCGACGCATGGTGAACGCTAAAAAGAAAAAAGCAGAGGTGGAAAAGCGGAAAACCGAGATGCTTGCCACCGTTTATCGTATCTTGTCGCTAACCATTGGCGAGCCTGTTCAGAGCTTTACATACGCTTTCAAAAACAAAGATGGCAAGACTGTCACACCACAAAAGCGCTATACGCCCCGCGAATTTTATGACGAGACGGTGGGACATGGGCTTAACGGAACGTTTATCATGGTGATGAATGACCCGCGACGTGCTTATCATGAGACTTACGAAGTGGAGTATGATCGGCACAGTTACGATGGACACAACTGGAAATACCTCAATCTTCCGATGGATGAGATTGCGCAGTTGGCCATCGCCAGCTTGAAAGATGGACACAAGATGTACAGCTCTTACGATGTTGGCAAGCAGCTGGATCGCAAGCGCGGCTATATGGATGTTGACAATTACGATTACGGCAGTCTGCTGGGAACAACGTTCAACATGGGCAAGGCCGACCGCATTGCCACGTTTGACAGCGGCTCTACGCACGCCATGACATTGACAGCTGTCGACTTGGACGCACAGGGCAAGCCTTTGAAGTGGAAGGTTGAGAATAGTTGGGGACCCACCTACGGGCAGAAGGGCTGTCTCATCATGACCAACCAGTGGTTCAATGAGTATATGTTCCGCTTAGTTGTCGATAAGAAATACGTACCTGCGAAATTGCTCAAGGAATACGAGAAGACCCCAACCATGGTCATGCCCGAGGATCCTCTCTTTGGGTGTGATGAGTAAGGAGAGAGGTCATGGCGGGCTATCCCTCCATTTTACTATTTCTAACCATTGAAAATAATGAATAAGTTTTATATCCTTTTATCAGCTGTCTTGTTGACAGCTGATTTTGTTTACGGCTCCGTCATCCCCGTGAAGACGGTTCGTTATGCCGGTCCTTTTGTGGTGCAGCGTCCCCTGATGATTGACAGTGTCGATGTAAAAGGCCGTACGTTCAACGCCAAGTCGCTGCTGGACACGCCTTTGTCGCTGGAACAAGTGCGCCAAGGACGAGAAGTTTCCGGTGAAGTTTTGCCCTCTTCCGATGCGCCATACGCCCTCCATTTGCTGGGTTTTCGCATTCAAGCCCACGGATATGGTCAGGCTACGGTCAGAGTGGGCAAGCTCTCCGATTTCAATTTGTATGTAGACGGACAGCAAAGTCGTGATGGTAAGCTGACGTTAGAGCCGGGTTCCCACGATGTGGTGGTGAAATATCTTTCCAAACGCGGCCGGTCAGACACGTTGGACATACAGGTTGAGCCTCAGAAAGGAGCCTTGTTATCGGTTGGTGAGGGCGAAAAAACGTTCACATTGCGCAGCCTGACCGACCGTAGGTTCGTGACTGGAGTGGAGCTTTCGCCTGATGGTAAATACCTCATCACCGCTTTTCGGGACGTGGCACATGGTGGTAAAACGTCATATTGTTGGCAGGTGAAAGAACTCAAGACAGGTCATGTCGTGGCAACTCGTAACGAAGCCGTTCACTGGATGCCGCATTTTCACGAGCTATATTGGGCTCGTCAGGGCAAAAACAGTAGAGAGTTGGTCACGTCAGACGTTGTGACGGGCGTCGAAAAAGTCATCGCCACGAATCTACCGGAGGGTTCTTTCGTGCTGTCACCCACTGCCGATTACCTGGTGGTGATGCAGAAAAACGAGGGAAAGAAGAAGGATCGTGATGTCTATGAGATTACAGAACCCGAGGATCGGCAACCGAGTTGGCGCACCAGAACAAGTCTGTTGAAGTTTGATTTGCGCACCGGACTGGCCCAACCGCTCACCTTCGGCTATCACGACGTGTCGCTCTTGGACATCAACAACGATGGTTCAAAGGTGCTCTTCATGACCACTCGCACCCGACTTACACATCGTCCCACCACCTTGTTCTCTATTTTCTGCCTGGATGTGCGTACCTTGAAAGCCGATACGCTGGTCTGTGACGATGGATTCATTGCCAGTGCAGCCTTTTCACCCAATGGAAAAGAGATTGTTGTGATGGGTTCTCCCGAGGCTTTCAACGGCATCGGAGCCAACGTTCCCAACGGAAGAGTGCCGAGTATGTATGACTATCAGTTGTTCACGCTGCGCCTCTCAGACCGACAGGTCACGCCGCTGACCAAGACATTCAATCCCGGCATCAGTCAATACGCATGGAACCACGCCGACGGTAAGCTGTATTTTTCGGCCATGAACCGTGACAGCGTGAGCCTTTACTGCTGTGACACGAAGTCGAAGAAGATAGTGAAAATCAACCAACCCGAAGAGGTTGTCAAACGCATGTCGTTCGCCCATTCGGCTCCTATCATGGCATGGACGGGCGAAAGTGCGTCCAATGCCGACCGTGTGTACACCATGAACCTGTCTGCAAAGCGTCCAAAAGTGGTGGAAGACACCAATCTTCAAACCCTTGCAGGTATTCGTTTGGGTGAATGCAAGGCTTGGGATTTCGTCAATTCGCGTGGAGACACCATCTGCACGCGCTATTATCTGCCGCCCCATTTCGACTCATCAAAGCGTTATCCGCTCATCGTTAATTATTATGGAGGATGCTCTCCAACGAGCCGTAACTTTGAAACACGCTATCCGCACCATGCTTATGCTGCGTTGGGATACGTCGTGTTGGTCATTCAACCCAGTGGTGCCGTGGGATTTGGACAAGAGTTTTCTTCCCGTCATGTCAACACAGCGGGGCAAGGAGTGGCTGAAGATATCATTGAAGGAACGAAGAAATTCGTGGCCGACCATACGTTCATCAATGGCAAGAAGATTGGATGCATCGGCGCATCGTATGGCGGTTTCATGACACAATACTTGCAAACGCAGACCAATCTCTTTGCGGCTGCCATATCGCATGCGGGCATCAGCGACCACACCAGTTACTGGGGCGAAGGTTATTGGGGCTATAGTTACAGCGAAGTGAGCATGGCCAACCGTTATCCTTGGACGGATAAGAAACTATATGTGGACCAAAGTCCGCTGTTTAATGCCGACAAAATTCACACGCCGCTGTTGTTCTTGCATGGCAGTGCCGATACCAATGTGCCGATAGGTGAGAGCATCCAGATGTTCACGGCACTGAAACTCTTGGGACGACCCACGGCCTTTGTGGTGGTAGAAGGTGAGAATCACCACATCACCGATTACAACAAGCGTCTGAAATGGCAGAACACCATCTTCGCATGGTTCGCCAAATGGCTCAAAGACGATTCCACTTGGTGGGATCATCTGTACGGAGAGTCGAAGCTGTAGACCTGCTTTTTATTCGCTTTCCTTCCCTCTCAAGGAGGGAAGGGTGAAGCTGTTATACCAGATGTTTGATGAGGTCTTCCCGCTCACCGGGCAGCATGTCGATGACAGGAAGCTCTACCATGGTGTAACATCCGGGCTGTTGGCGCATGCTGGCACGTGCCACGTTGACCAAAACTTGTGCGGTGAGCGCAGGGTTGTTGATGCTCATGCTGAACTCCATGCGCTGGTTTTGCGTGGTGCCGCTCACTCCCTTGCGCACCAAGTGTACGCCGTGACCCATGTCACGCACCGCATCGACCGACTCAACGGCCATGACATGTGTCTCGTCGTGTGCGAAATAGGGGTCGGACTTGATTTCCTTGGTCACCTCATCGAGCGTGGCACCGTCTTCCAACTCCACGTATACCATGCGTCGGTGGATGCCCTCGCCCAGTGGAATGGTCATCGACAGCGCATTCTTCACGCCCTTCTTGCCTCTGGCGCACACACTGTGTCCCATCGACATGCCTGGTCCGAAGTTGGTGTAGCTAAGACCTTTCGGTGCCAAGCTCTGCATCAGCGTGCGCACAATGGAGTCGGATCCCGGATCCCATCCCGCACTAATGACGCTCACCGCATGGTGCTGCTTGCACAAGGGCATCAAGGCAGCGCGGTAATCAACGATGTCTGTGTGGATGTCAAAGCTGTCCACGGTGTTGATGCCAAGGGGTAAAATCTGCTGGGCGTGCTCCTTACAGCTGCGTGTGGGTGTCGCCAGGATGGCCACGTCCACGTCTGTCAGTTCTTTTATATCCTTCACAACCTTGTAAGCGGCCAACTCAGCTGGCTTGTTCTCTGCACCCTGGCGGCGTACGATGCCAGCTATCTCAAAATCTTCTGCGGCCTCCAGTGCCTGAACGGCATAGTGACCTATGTTGCCGTAGCCTACTACGGCGGCTCTGATTTTCTTCATAATTGATTTTCTTTTCATGTATTGCGCCCGGCCGAGCGTGATTATCCATGCCCCTGCCGAACCCGTTAAACAATCTTTTTTATGTCTGTAAATACGATAATCGTTCGCAAAATTATAAATTTCTCCAGACAAACAAAGATGATTTAAAAGGATAATCGCAATTTTTACATTTCTTTGAATGTTGCAAACCCTTTTTGGTTACAAAAACAAGTCATTGAGTTTGGTGGGCAAACCCATTGACTTTGGCCTTCAAACCCAATGCTTTTGCCGCCCAAACTCAATGCTCTAAAAACCTTAATGATATGAGTTTTAAATGGCGCCCGTATGCGTGAGCGGTTGGATGGGGGCTGCATGCTGTGTTCATTCTTTCCACCCACCACGCAATAAGCGGGCGGTTGCTGCGTTATCTCTATCGTATATATACATATTATTACACATGATAGAATACATCAGGGGTGAATTGACCGAATTAACTCCCGCACTGGCTGTACTCGAAGCCGCAGGTGTGGGCTATGGATTGAACATCTCGCTGAACACCTACAGCGCCATTCAGGGTAAGAAAGAGTTGAAGTTGTATGTGCACGAGTCGTTGGTGACGGGCGGACGTGATGACAATTTCACGTTTTACGGCTTCTTCTCGAAGCAAGAACGCGACTTGTATCGCCTGCTTATCACCGTGTCTGGGGTGGGTGCCAATACAGCCCGAATGATATTGTCGACGCTCTCGCCGGCAGAATTGTGCAACGTTATCGCCAATGGTGACGAGCGGATGTTGAAGGCCGTCAAAGGCATTGGACTGAAAACGGCCCAGCGCATCATCGTAGACCTGCGCGATAAAATCGTGAGCAGCGGCATTGCCACCGAGCTGCATGTAAGCAGTGAGCCTGCAACGGCGGTGGATGCCAGCATCCGAGACGAGGCAGTGAGTGCGCTCACCATGCTGGGTTTCTCGCCCGCTCCCAGTGCCAAAGTGGTGGAGGGCATCTTGAAATCCGACCCATCCCTGCCGGTAGAGCAGGTGGTGAAGTTGGCTTTGAAGCAAATCAAGTAAGCGTGCCGTCGGGAGGTACGTGTCAATCGCGGTAGGTCAGCATGCGAAATAAGAGGCGCATATATGGTTTCGTTGTGACATTGCTCGTCATGAGTGTGGCGGGTTATGCCATGCGTGTGCCCTTTTGGCAAGACAACCGCACGCGGACAACCAGCAGGCAGCGGCCTCAGAAGCAGGCTGAACCGCAGCTGAAAGACACCATCGACATCAAGGCGCAGCCCCAGTTGGACGATGACCTCAACATCCCCGACTCGCTGTTGAATCCGCGTTGGAAGATTCAGCGCACGCTCCCGGTGACGATTGACGACCTGAACCAGAGCCCATTAGACTTGAAACGTCCCCAAAACCTACCGCAGGATGTGATTTACAACGATACGCTTGACCGGTATATCATCGGCTCGAAAATCGGTGCGGCTTGGCTCAACGCACCCATCATGATGACGCCGGAGGAGTATCGGGCATGGAGTGAGAAACGACTTTTCGACCAATATTTTCGCTCGAAGAACGCTGAAATATTTGAAAACAAAGGGAAAGAGAAGTTCGACTTCACCAACATGCACTTTGAACTGGGACCGGCTGAGAAGATATTCGGCCCGGGTGGCGTGCGCATCAAGACGCAGGGTACGGCCGAACTGAAGTTTGGTGGCACGGTGAAGAAGATAGACAACCCCTCGTTGCCTATCCGCAACCGAAAGATGACCACGATGAACTTTGACGAGAAGATTAATCTCAACGTCAATGGTCGGGTGGGTGATAAGGTGAACATGAACCTCAACTACAACACCGACGCCACGTTTGACTTTGATGCGCAGAACCTTAAACTGAAATACGACGGCAAGGAGGATGAGATTATCAAGCTGGTTGAGGGGGGCAACATATCGTTTCCGTCCAACTCTTCGTTGATCAAGGGCGCCAGTTCGCTGTTCGGTCTGCGCACAGACATGCAGTTTGGCAAACTCAAGTTGCAGATGGTGGCCTCGCAGAAGAAGTCGGCCGACAAGAGTGTGTCATCGCGTGGTGGCGCACAGTTTACGCCGTTCGAGATTAATGTGGCCAACTATGAGGAGAATCGCCACTTCTTTTTGTCACAATATTTTCGTCAGACGTACGACGACAACATGAAGTCGCTGCCCAATCTGACATCGGGTGTGAAGATCAATCGGGTGGAAATCTGGGTCACCAACAATTCGGGTGTCACCACAAACACCCGTAACATCATCGCATTGACCGACCTGGGCGAGAACAAATACATCTCCAATAGCCTGTGGAACACGACGGGACAGATGGTTCCCTCTAACAATGCGAATACCGAATACGGAACGATGGTGGGCCAACTTGCGTCGGCACGCAACATCGACCAGTCGACAACGGTGCTCGATGGGGGCGGACTTGTGGGCGGTGTGGACTATGAGAAGCTTGAACGCGCGCGCCTGTTGAATCCCTCTGAATACACAGTTAACACGGCATTGGGATACGTTTCGCTGCGCATGGGATTGCAAACCGACCAGGTGTTGGCCGTAGCATACGAATATACTTACGGTGGTGCCACCTATCAGGTGGGCGAGTTTGCCGGTGACGTGACCGATGTGAATGCGGCGTTGTTCGTCAAGTCGCTCAAAAACACCAGCAACAACCCACGACAAGGCAACTGGAGACTGATGATGAAGAACGTGTACGAGTTGGCCAGTAGGGTGGAGCGCGAGAAGTTTCGCTTGGATGTGAAGTTCCAAAGTGATACCGCCGGCGTTTATCTTACCTATATTCCCGAGCCTCAAGTGAAAGACCAACCCATCATTCGGCTGCTGGGTGCCGACCGATTGGATAACAACAACAAACCGCATAGCAACGGTTATTTTGACTTTGTAGAGGGTTATACGGTGAGCGATGGCCGTGTGTTCTTCCCCGTGGCAGAGCCTTTTGGGTCGTATATCCATCGCTATTTGGTGAGCAAAGGCGTGAATGAGGAGAAAGCCAGGCGGTATGCTTTCACCGAGTTGTACGATTCTACCAAGACCGTAGCCAAGCAAATCGCCGAGAAAAACAAGTATGTGCTGATGGGACAGTTCAGGGGTTCGGCGGCCAACGTCATCTCCTTGGGAGCTTACAACGTGCCGCAAGGGTCTGTTGTGGTGACGGCTGGCGGCGTTAGGTTGACCGAGAATGCCGATTATTCGGTTGACTATGCGGCAGGTGAGGTGACCATCTTGAACCAAAGCATCATCAATGCGGGGACAAACGTCAACGTTTCGCTGGAGAGTAACACCGACTTTGCGCAGGAACGAAAGACGATGTTCGGCGTGAACTGGGAGTACGATTTCAGCAAAGACCTGCAACTGAGCGGTACGTTGCAGCATCTTTCCGAACAAGCCTTAACCAACAAGGTGAACATGGGGTCAGAGCCGTTGAACAATACCCTGTGGGGAGTCAACCTTAACTGGAAGAAAGAGAGTCAGTGGCTCACCAATGTGTTGGACAAAATTCCATTCTTGCACCTGACACAACCATCGAACATCTCGCTCAATGCCGAGTTTGCACAGCTCATTGCAGGGCAAAGTCATGGCACGCAAGACAACGCTTCGTATCTTGATGACTTTGAGAATACGACCAATAAGATAGATGTTTCAACGCCAACGTCATGGATTATGTCGAGTGTGCCGTCAATGTTTCCCGAATATAATGACAAGACTACTCTGCGCAGTGGCTACAATCGGTCGCTCTTGGCTTGGTATAACATCGACCCATTGTTCACCCGTCGCAGCAGTTCTTTGACGCCAAAGCATATCAAGAGCGACTTGGAACAGCTGTCCAATCATTACGTTCGCGAGGTGTATGTCAGAGAGTTGTACCCCAAGCGCGACCAAAGTAGCTACAGTGGGGCCACGGCTACTCTTCCTATCCTCAACCTTGCGTACTATCCAAGCGAGCGTGGACCGTACAACTTCAACCCTGATTTGACGGCAAAGGGGCTGCTCAACAATCCCAAACAGAAGTGGGGTGGCATGATGCGGAAGCTGGATTACAGCGATTTTGAATCGTCCAACATCGAATATATCGAGTTTTGGATGCTCGATCCGTTCATCTATACCCGCCAAGAAGGTACGGCCAGCGAGTACGGAGGCGACTTCTATATCAACCTGGGTGAGGTCAGCGAGGACATTCTTCATGACGGAAAGAAGTTCTACGAGAGTGGACTTCCCGTCGATGGAACGCAGACTTATATCACAACCCAATGGGGAAAGATTCCCACTCCGGCCACTGTGACGTATGCTTTTGCCACGAACAAGGGGGCAAGAGCTTTGCAGGATTTGGGCTTCAACGGCCTCACAGACGAGGAAGAGAAAAACTTTGAGGCTTATCAAGACTTCTTAAAGCAGATTCAGGGCAAGGTAAGTCCCGACGTTTTCAATGCCATTTTGAACGACGTGGCTAACGATAACTATCATTATTTCCGTGGCCGTGACTACGATGAGATGCAAGCTTCCATCCTGAGGCGGTACAAATACATCAACAATCCACAAGGAAACTCGCCCGATACCGATACGCGCGGCGAACGCTATGATACGTCGTACAAGGGAACACCCGATGTGGAAGACATCAATCAAGACTACACTTTGAACGAATATGAGAAGTATTTTCAGTATCATGTGTCCATCCGTCCGGAAGACTTGGTTGTTGGTAAGAACTACATTGTAGACAAACGTGATGCCATAGCGCCCCTAAGAAACAAGAAAAAGGAGCCAGTTACCTGGTATCAGTTCCGCATTCCGATACGCGAATTCGAACGCCGTTTCGGCTCAATCTCCGACTTCACCAGCATTCGTTTCATGCGAATGTTCCTCACAGGGTTTGAGAAACCCATCGTACTACGATTCGGTAGCTTCGATTTGGTGCGTGGAGATTGGCGCATATATGAGCAACAACTCGATCCTGCGGGGTCCAATTCAGGCACCATGTCAGTGAGTTCAGTCAATATAGAGGAGAACAACGACAAGACACCTGTCAACTATGTGTTGCCTCCGGGCATTAGAAGAGCGCAAGATCCCACGCAACGTCAACTGGTTGAGGCCAACGAACAGGCGTTGGATATCGTGGTTTCAAATCTCGCTACGGGTGATGCCAAGGCGGTTTATAAGAACGCTTCAGTCGATCTTCGCCAGTATAAACGCCTGCAAATGTTCGTGCATGCCAACGCCATGGAGCAGAACACGACCAATTTGCAGGATGGTCAGTTGGCTGTTTTCGTACGCTTGGGCAATGATTATAAGAGCAACTATTATGAATATGAGATACCCTTGAAGCTGACGGCACCCAAGGAATACAACCGCTACTCGTTGTCGGATGTGCGCGAAGTGTGGCCCGAAGAGAACATGTTAGACATTCCTTTGAAGCTATTCACCGATCTGAAGCGGCAGAGAAACAAAGATAAAGCGCAAGGACAAGCATCGTATAATCGGGTTTATACGAGCTATGATCCCGACAAACCCAACAACAAAGTCAGCGTGATGGGTAACCCTACGCTGGGCGAGGTGAAGACCATGATGATTGGTGTGCGCAACAAAGCGGGCGAAGTGAAGTCGGGTGAGGTGTGGGTCAATGAACTTCGCTTGCTGGAATACAACAACGAAGGTGGTTGGGCGGCACAAGGTAACCTGAATATACAGATGTCTGATTTCGGAACAGTCAATCTCCAAGGACGCTATATGAGTGAAGGATTTGGCGGATTGGAAGAGGGTGTGGCCCAAAGGTCTACCGATGATTATCAGAATTACAGCGTGACAGCCAACTTGGAGCTGGGCAAATTCTTCCCGGAGAAAGCCCATGTAAGCGCACCTTTGTATTACAGTGTGCAGCAAGAACAGCTCAGTCCGAAGTACAATCCGCTGGACACAGACATGCGATTAAAAGATGCTTTGGACGCTGCCTCTAACCGTCAGGAGCGCGACTCCATAGAGAGCATCGCCGTGACCAAGACCACCAACACCAATTTCTCGTTGTCCAACGTGCGCGTGGGCATCCAAACCAAGCGCCACCCCATGCCCTACGACCCAGCCAACTTCTCGTTCTCGTACAGTCATTCGCATCGAAACACCAGCGGAGAAACCACCGTTTACGAGAAAGAAGACAGTTGGAACGGTAGCCTTTCATACAGTTGGACGCCCGTGTTCAAGCCTTTGGAGCCATTCAAGAAGATTAAGAGCAAGAGCAAATGGTTTGACATCCTGAAGCGATTCGGCCTGAATTGGCTGCCACAGAACATCGCCTTCAACACCGACATGATGCGCAACTACTACGAATTGCAAGAGCGTGACATGCAAGACCTGGGCGGTTCACAACTTCCATTGACCTTTAATCAGCAGTTTATGTGGAACAGAGACTTCACGCTGCGTTGGGATCTCACCAAAAACATTCACATGAACTTCCAGAGCACCACTCAGGCGGAGATAGAAGAGCCTTACACCCCCGTTAACAAAGACCTGTATCCCGACCGCTATTCGGCCTGGAAAGACTCGGTGCGAACCAGCATTCGCAACTTTGGCACGCCGCTGGATTACCGTCAACAGTTCTCCTTGTCGTATCAATTGCCGCTCAACCTCATTCCTATTTTCGACTGGGTGAACGCCGATGCCAACTACTCGTCCAACTATTCGTGGGTTCGCGGAACCCGTTTGGAGGACGGTACGTCGCTCGGTAACATCGTCACGACCAACCGGAGGGTGAATGTCAATGGGCGTTTTGACCTGCAACGTTTGTACAATCACATCCCCTTCCTGAAAGCTACGAACGACCGATTCAACCGCGATCTGCAGCGCAAAGCCACCAACCGCTCACGGTCATCGAGAATCGTTGGCAACGATGGCAACCAAAACACCCAGAACAAGAACGCGCGGAACACTGCCAGACGTTCGGCACAAGATGCCCGAGCCGAGGCACAAAAGAAACAATTGCCTAAGAACAAGAAAGGATTTGAGCAGCAAATCACGCTCCTGCCCGACACCACCATCACCGTGAGCCACGGCAAGAAGAGCAAGCGGCTCATCGTTTCGGCCCGTACAGAGGATGGAAAAACCTATCACCTGAAGTACAAAAAGATTGATCCAAATACCATCCGCATCAAGAATAAGGTCGATTCGGCCTTGAAACTCAAGATTACCGTCTTGCCGAAAGAGCCGCTGGAGAATAACGGTTGGTACCGAACGGCACAGTCGGTGGCGCGCCTGTTGATGCTGGTGCGCAACGTTAGTGTGAGCTATCGCGACGACTACGCCATGACGTTGCCGGGATTTTTGCCAACAGTTGGCGATGCTTTTGGGCAGACCAAGGCACCAAGTGCGCTCTCGCCAGGCCTCGATTTCGCCTTTGGTATGGTGGATGACGCTTACATCGAGCGGGCCAGGGCAAACAATTGGTTGTTGATTTCCGACTCCATAGCCACGCCAGCCACGTCCAATCACACGCAAGACTTGCAACTGCGTATGACCTTGGAGCCTGTGCGTAACTTCAAAATCGATTTGAATGCCAGTCGCACGCAAACCACTTCAAGGAGCGTGCAATACATGTATCAAGGCAACCCTATGACCCAAACCGGCAATTTCACCATGACCACCCTCTCGCTTCGCAGTGCCTTTGAGGGGATAGGTGACGCTGGCAACGGTTTCCGCAGTAAGTCGTTTGATGATTTCTGCCAGTCGCTCGACGGCTTCCGTCAGCGGGTTGAGGCGCAATATGCGGGCTTTGTCTACCCCAAGGGCACACCGCTGGCCGGCCAACCTTTCGAGCCTGCCAATGGTGGCGTTGACCGCTACAGCTCGGATGTCATGATACCCGCCTTCCTCTCCACCTACACCAGCATGGGTGGTCATTCGCTCAACATCTTCCCCTCGTTGGCAAGACTGCTGCCCAACTGGACCATTCGGTACAGCGGACTGGGCAAACTGCCTTGGTTCAGGGATGTGTTCAAGAGCGTTACCCTCAACCATTCCTACAAAAGCATCTTCGCCATTGGGTCGTACAGCAGCTACAGCACCTTCCAAGAGTTTATGAACGGCTTGGGATTCGTCACCAATGCCACCACCGGAATGCCCGTTCCCAGCAGCATGTACAACGTTTCTGCGGTGAGCATCAACGAGACTTTCTCGCCATTGTTGGGGCTGGATGTCACGTTCAACAACAACATGACCACCCGATTGGAATATCGTTCAACGCGCGTGTTGAACCTCAGTACCACGAGTGTGCAAATCAATGAGGCCATCAGTCGCGACTGGGTGCTGGGTATGGCGTATAAAATTAACAACCTGGAGCTATTTGGCGGCAACAAACGGCGTGTGGCTCGACGTACGAAGGGCAATGGCCAGCAGCAGCAACAACAGCAAAACAGTAGCACGAGCAATCGCAACAGCACCAGGTCGAACCGTGACCTAAACATGCGCCTTGACCTGAGTTACCGCCGTCAGGCTACCATCAACCGGGACATCGCCACTATGACCAGCGCCGCAAGTAGTGGCAATACAGCCTTTCGGCTCCAGTTCTCGGCCGATTATACGCTGTCGCGCTTGCTCACCATGACCCTTTATTACGACCAACAAACCAACACACCGCTACTCTCCAGCAGCAGTTTCCCAACAACTACTCATGATTTTGGCGTGAGTCTCAAGTTCAGTCTCACCCGATAATGCTTCGCCATGCCGCCCCAGTCATTCATTGGAAGGAGCCTGTGTGTATGGGATATTTTCTTGACAATCACTTCGTCAATACTTCAATATTTTCGTTCATCGTCCTTTCGGCGGCAAATATCGCCAAAATAGCGCATTTGCTCTTCTTGCTGATGTTCAACTCCTTATCACGTTTTGTAAACCTTTTTTCATTTCAATACTTATATTTTAGCCCTGCAAAAGCATGCTTTTTGCCGTCTTAGCAGCATGCTTTTGCGTGCCAATCTGTATGCTCTGAGGCTGTAAAGTCATTGACTTTGGTGCCATACGGGTATGCTTTACGCCCGAAAAGGGTTTCAGAAGCGTCTTTTTAGGGGCTGCTTTTGTCTATAATGCGTGTTGCGGAAGTGTTAAAATCTGACCATTTTTCTTGACAAAATCCTCGCATCCTGGTACCCATGGCGATGGCTCGCAGCCGCCTCAAGACATGTCGAAAAACCGTGATAGTGCAAACCTTACGGCGTATAACCCGATTGTAAAAGAATGTAAATATCCGCATGTGAGCAGTGAAAACGTGAATAATTTCGTATTTTTGCAGTTACAAACGATGTTCGTTTGTCCAATCTGGTCAATATTCATACATGGCACAACGTGTTTTTCATCAACGGCTCACCTTGGGATTCAAGTGTGGCTTAGCACTCTTTACGATGCTTGTCGTCTATCTTTTTTGGATCAAGCAAGCCATATTCGGGCTGTTGGTCGTCATCATCATCGTGGGCATGATTGAACGTGTGCTGCACACCACCTATACTTTTGCGTGTGTCAAACCCATTGACCGTGATGAGGAGATGGAATTTCTGTTGATAGACAAAGGGCGTTTTTCGCGAAGTCAAAGCGTCCCTCTTCGTGATATCATACAATGTAGGGTGATGCACACCAATTTTGGACTATCTCACTATTTGCTCATTGAGTATGGTGCCCATCATTTGGTGGCGGTTCAACCCAAGGACGAACGGGCGTTTGTAGAAGAATTAACAAAGCGTCAGCAGGCGGAGGCTGCATCTTCCGCATCAGAAAACAAATGAATAAATTAAAAATTCTTTCCTGTTTGCTTGTTCTGGGCATGTATATGCCCCTGCAGGCGCAGGTGGTTTACGAAGACATAGCGGATAACGACAGCTCGGAAGTGACCGACGTGGCCTTGATGGACACGCTCTCGGACGACAGCGTGGCACTGCCTTGGCCACAAAATGCGCAAGCACGAATTGACAAATTGCTTACGCACGACATGTTTGAAACCTCGCAGTTGGGACTGATGGTGTACGACCTGACGGCCGACAGTGTTATCTACGCCCACAACGAGCGTCAATTGATGCGCCCCGCCAGCACCATGAAAGTGGTCACAGCCATCACCGCACTCGACAAGTTGGGCGGCAGTTATCAGTTCAAGACCGCACTTTATTACACCGGAACGATACAAAATCGCACCCTCACGGGCGACCTCTACTGCGTTGGGGGCTTCGATCCGAAGTTTGGTAGGGATGACATGCGTGCCTTTACCGATTGCATGAAAACTCTTGGCGTAGACACCATACGCGGCAATCTGTATGCCGACAAAAGTATGAAAGACCTTGACGTGTTGGGTGAAGGATGGTGTTGGGATGACGACAATCCCGTGTTGTCGCCCTTGGTGTATCGCCGTAAAGACCATTTCATGACCGAGTTTGAGAAAGAACTGCGTGAGGCCGGCATCCAAGTGGAAGCTTTCAGCTCAGTAGCAAAGTGCCCTGCCGAGGCCATTCGCATTTGTGAACGGACGCACAGCATTGACCAAATCTTGCTGCCGATGATGAAAAAGAGCGACAATCTGTATGCCGAGGCACTGTTCTATCAACTGGTGCCGCGCGAAAACGGTCGAACGGTGACGGCCAAGGAGGCGCGGTCGGTGGTACGCCGACTAATTAATAAGGTGGGATTGGATGCCTCTCGGTATAAAATCGCCGACGGTAGCGGACTGTCACTGTACAATTATATCAGCGTAGAACTGCTGGTGAGGTTGCTCAAATATGGCTATCAACGCCAGCATATTTACAGCCATCTGCTGCCTTCGCTGCCAACCGCGGGTGTGGATGGTACGTTGAAAAAACGCCTGAGAGACACCTATACCCGCGGAAAGGTGTGGGCCAAGACGGGCACCGTGACGGGTGTGACCAGTCTGGCAGGCTATTGTGAGGCTTCAAACGGGCACCTGCTGTGCTTCGCCATCATCAACCAAGGGGTGATGTATGGTAAGAACGGACGCGCTTTTCAAGACCGAGTTTGCCGTGCGTTGTGCTTGCCATGACGCATGGGTCAAGATAAATTATTCATGAATAAACAATAAAAAGTTATGTGGGATATTACAGAAACGATGAATCAGATACGGGGTTTTGTGGAAGAACTCATCCAGATGTGTGGAATTACAGGTGTGGCGGTGCCCGTTGTGCGCTATGTGTCGATGTCGTTGGCAGCCATTTTCTTTTCTTGGCTTAGCTATATTATCGCCAAGAAAC
>CAMQBP010000025.1 GCA_946999025.1 uncultured Prevotella sp.
AGCATGGTTTGCACTTCATCGCTGACCTGATAGGTACCTAAAAAGCGAACCGTGAGGGGGAAGATGAGATAATAATTGATGAGAATGCCAATGATGAACATCACGTACCCGCTGCCCACAATCTTGAGTGCATAGCGCTGTTCGCGCTGGTACAGAGCGGGTGCGATGAACTTGTACAACACGTACAATATATAAGGTGAGGCACACATGGCACCAAAGCAGAGCGCTGTCTTCATGTGTATCATGAACTGCTCGGTGAGCCCGATGTTCACCAGTTGGATGTTGAACGGCTCTACGCCCAGCAGGCGATACGTCACGAAGTGGCAGTCCTTGGGTGCCAGAACAATGTTAAAAAGCTCTTCCTTGAACATGAATGCCGCGATGCCACAGATGAGGGCTACGGCAATAATGCGTATGAGCGTGCCGCGAAGCACGTCCAAATGTTCCCAGAAGGTGAGTTCTAAATCTTCTTCCATCATGAAACCCTCCATGGGTGGTGTGTCAATCCCTTCCTAATGTGGTGGGATAGGGGAGTGTAAGAAAGACTGCTGTCGTCTTATTTCTTCGTTTCAGTGTCTTTGGTTTGTTGGTCTGGATCGAGGTCTTTCTCGATGCCGTTCACGCCATCTTTGAAACTTTTCACTCCTTTGCCCAAGCCTTTCATCAGCTCAGGGATTTTCTTTCCTCCAAACAGGAGCAGAACGACGAGTACGATGAGTACAATTTCCGGTGTTCCTAACATAATATCAATGTTTGAATTGAGCACCACGGGCTGCCCATCTGGTGAGAAAACTCACTTGCAGCGTAGGCATCTGCCTGGGTGTTATGGTTAGTGGTTTTGTTTTTTCAATGTATGTCTCGCCAAACCATTGCTGGCGTGCACACTGATGCAAATGTACGAATAATATTTCAAACGGCAAGAATAGGGGCTGAGAAATCAATGTGGTAGGTTAATATTTCTCAGCCCCGGATATCTTTCTCCCATGAGCGCGAACGGAGATTCCCGTCCATCAAAATTCGCTGGTAAAGTGGAATTTGATGTGCTTGAAGTCTTGCTGCGCCATGCTCAGCATGTAGCTTGAGTCGGCCAGAAATACGTCGCGTCCCTGGCGATCCTTGGCCATGTACTGGTATTTGCGCTTCTTAAAGTTTTCCAGCTCCTCGTGGTTGTCGGCTTCTATCCAGCAAGCCTTGTACAGTCGAACCGGTTCCCATCGGCATTTGGCATTGTACTCGTTCTCCAGACGGTATTGAATCACCTCGAACTGCAGTTGTCCTACGGTGCCGATAATCTTGCGTTGGTTGAACTGGTTGATGAACAACTGTGCCACACCCTCGTCCATGAGCTGCTCGATGCCTTTGTTGAGCTGTTTTGACTTCATGGGGTCTTCGTTCTCGATGTACTTGAACATCTCGGGTGAGAACGATGGCAGTCCCTTGAAGTGAATCTCTTCGCCCTCGGTCAGCGTGTCGCCAATCTTGAAAATGCCGTTGTCTGGCAGACCCACGATGTCGCCGGGGTAGGCTTCATCGATGGTGCTCTTGCGCTGTGCCATAAACTGGGTGGGCGACGAGAAGCGTACCGTTTTGCCGTTGCGCACGTGCAGATAAGGCTGATTGCGCACAAATTTGCCCGAGCATACCTTGCAGAAGGCGATGCACGAACGGTGGTTGGGGTCGATGTTGGCCGTGATTTTGAAGATGAATCCCGTGAACTTGGGCTCTTCGGGGCGGATGACGCGTTCTTCTGCCTGTGTGGGCTTGGGGCTTGGCGCAATCTCTACAAAACAGTTGAGCAGTTCCTGAACGCCGAAGTTGTTGAGTGCCGAGCCGAAAAACACCGGTGCCACCTCAGCCGATAGATAGGTTTGCTTGTCGAAAGTGGGGTACACGCCATCAACCAATTCGAGGTCATCACGCAGTTGGGCGGCCTCTTGTTCGCCCACCTGTTTGTCCAGTTCTTCGCTTTGTATGTCTACCTCCACCTTCTCGGTCACCCGTTGTTTGTTGGGCGTGAAGAGGTTGAGCTGCTGTTCGTAGATGTTGTACACGCCTTTGAACTTTCTTCCTTGTCCGATGGGCCAACTCAGTGGGCGCACCTTAATTTGTAGTTCTTTCTCCAGTTCGTCCAGCACGTCGAATGGGTCACGTCCCTCACGATCCATCTTGTTGATGAAGATAATCACCGGCGTCTTGCGCATGCGGCACACCTCCATCAGCTTTCGGGTTTGTGCCTCTACACCTTTGGCCGAATCGACCACGATGATGGCCGAATCGACGGCCGTGAGGGTGCGGTAAGTGTCCTCAGCAAAGTCTTGGTGGCCCGGCGTGTCGAGAATGTTGACCTTGTAGCCCTCATAATCAAACTCCATGACCGAGGTAGATACCGAGATACCTCTTTGTTTCTCGATGTCCATCCAGTCGCTGGTGGCCGTTTTCTTGATTTTGTTGTTCTTAACCGCTCCGGCCACTTGAATCTGTCCACCGAAGAGCAAGAACTTCTCGGTGAGAGTGGTTTTACCAGCGTCGGGGTGTGAGATGATGGCGAAGGTTCGCCTGCGTTGTATTTCGTTCATAAATTGTTATTTCGTATGCATGCACTTCGTGAGGCTCTCTTCCCAATGCGGGATTTCGATGCCGAAGGTTTCCTTGATTTTTGTCTTGTCCAACACGCTGTAGGCTGGTCGGTGAGCCGGTGTGGGATATTCAGCGGTGTGCAGCGGCTTGACGTGGCAAGTGGTGATGCCCGCAATGCGGTGAATGGCCTTGGTGAAGTCGTACCAGCTGGTAACACCTTCGTTGGAGAAGTGATAGATGCCCGGCACGATGCCCTTGTCGATGATGGTCATGATGGCCTGTGCCAGGTCGTGAGCGTAGGTGGGTGTGCCTATCTGGTCGAAGATTACGCCCAACTGCTGTTTCTCTTGGCCCAGTCGCAACATCGTCTTGACGAAGTTGTTGCCGAAAGTAGAGTAGAGCCAAGCCGTGCGGATGATGACATGTTTTGGGCATGTTTTCGCCACAGCCACCTCACCTGCCAACTTGGTGGCACCGTACACGCTGTTGGGGCAGGGTGTGTCGGTCTCGGTGTAGGGCGTGTGTTGCGTGCCATCGAATACATAGTCGGTGCTGATTTGCACCATCCATCCGTCACGCTTAGCCATGGCAACAGCCAGGTAAGTTGGTGCCTCGGCGTTGAGAGCCGTTGCCAGTCGCTTGTTGCTCTCCGCCTTGTCCACGGCCGTGTAGGCAGCGCAGTTCACGATGCCATCGATTTCGTGTTCTTCCACGAACCTGTTGATGGCGTCGCTGTCGGTGATGTCCAGTTCGTTGACGTCGGTGTTGAACCAGTGGTGCTCCGGATAATCCTTCTGCAGCACCTGCATTTCGTTTCCCAGTTGGCCATTGCAGCCTGTGATAAGTATGTTCATAGTTTTAATCCTCCTCAAATTGAAGTCCTTCGTTGCGATCCTTGATATAATAATCAGACAGCATGCCGATGAAGGTAGTAATCTCCTGGATGGCATGTGTGGTGTCGGGCGAGATGTCCTTGTGTTGCAACCGCAGCAACATCACGCCGTACAAGGCGTTGAGGCATACCTGTATCTCGTCTTCCTCGTGTTCGCCTTTACGCCTCAGCTCCACGATGAACGGCAGCACCTTGTAGTACTGTGCCGAGTAGAAGGGAAACTTGGTGCTTTGCAGCAGTCTGCGGTGCAGGTCTATGAGGTCGGTGACGATGACCTGATTGATTTGCAGGTGTCCGCCCTGTCGTTTGCCTTCCTCGTTCATCATGCGAATGAGGTTGCCGTACCAGTCTACCATTTCTTCCTTCTGTTCGTCCGTGTAGTCGAACTGACTGATGTATTCGCGACGGATGCGCGACAGCGAACATTCGTACACGCGGATGATGTCTTCTACCTGCCACATATATAATATGTATTCGGCGATGCTCTTTTTGCGTAGTTGTTGTGAGATATACACGTTTGATGTTGTATTAAGAGGTTGAATATTCGGTGGGGCGCTTCGGCGTTTCCAAGCGAAACGGCATCGGAAAGTCATGCCAGTCAGCGGTTTGACAATGACAGGCTAATAGTGGAAGGTGTAAAGATTGAACACCGTCCCGATGAGGATGATGATGGAGCATACGATGACGATGCTCCCAATAATCTTGTTGATAATCACGATGCCGTTGTTGTCAAACTTGCCACGCACCTTGTCGATAACCCAGGTCAGACCGTACCACCACAGCAGTGCGCCGCCAAAGATGCCTAAGTAGCCGCTGACCATCTCGACAGGATGGTCGGGGACGACAAACTTGAACTGCGCGTACATGGCGATGAACAGCAGGATGATGAGCGGATTTAAAAACGTCAGCCAGAATGCTGTGATGCCGTTGTATAGATACGAACCCTTTGTTTTACCGCTAACGTGCATGTGCTTTGTGGGGTTGTTGCGAAAACTGTAAATGCCAAACAGCAACAGCAGCATGCTGCCCGATATCTGTAAAACAAAAAGATTCTTGGGGTTGGTAATCAAATCCATCACAAAACTCATACCCAAGCCCGTGAGCAGTGCGTAGATAATGTCAGAGCATGTGGCGCCAAAGCCTGTCACCATGCCATACCAGCGCCCTTTGTTCAACGTTCGCTGAACGCACAACACACCCACAGGGCCCATCAGTCCCGAAGCAATCACTCCGATGATGATGCCCTTCCATATTTGGTCGATGATATCGATGTGAAACTCAAACGGCATAGCGTATGCAAAATTGCGAAAATAATGCGAGATGCACAAATTTATGATGCTAAAGTTTGTGTTCTACAAGTTTTTTAATACCTTTGCGAAACGGGTCAGAACCCCTCATTGGGTCTTCCTGGTAGGGTTCATCTGCATGCGGAAAGCCTTCGCTTACCGCCTGCAAGCCAAAGGGCGCAACGCTGGTGCGGCCGAGAGCCCACACGCATCCACGCCTGCAAGGGGAGGTAGTAAACGATTTCTATACTAACTTAAAATAAAAACAAAAACATCACATGAAAGCAGTTTCTGAATTGAAACCGTATGTAATCGGTTTAGACTTAGGTGGAACCAACTCAGTCTTCGGCATCGTTGACAGCCGTGGTGACATCAAGGCCACCACATCCATCAAGACGCAAGGATATGACAACGTAGACGACTATGTAGATGCTTCCATAGAGGCTTTGCAGTTGATTATCGACCAAGTGGGCGGCATCGACAATATCAAAGCCATGGGCATCGGTGCACCCAACGGCAACTTCTACAACGGAACCATCGAGTTCGCACCCAATCTCAGTTGGGGAAACAGTGGCGTTGTGCCTTTGGCCAAGCTGTTCTCCGATAAGTTGGGCATCCCCGTGGCACTCACCAACGATGCCAATGCGGCAGCCATCGGTGAGATGACGTATGGGGTGGCGCGCGGCATGAAGAATTTCATCGTCATTACCCTCGGCACAGGTGTCGGCTCGGGCATCGTTGTCAATGGTCAGTTGGTGTATGGCAGCGATGGATTCGCTGGTGAGTTGGGACACGTCGTCGTGCGTCGTGAGAACGGACGTTCGTGTGGTTGCGGTCGCTTCGGCTGCTTGGAGGCTTATTGCTCGGCCACCGGTGTTGCCCGTACGGCCCGCGAATTGCTCGAAACAACCGAAGAACCCTCTCTCTTGCGCGACATGATTCCTGAAGACATTACGTCATTGGATGTGAGTATTGCCGCAGGTAAGGGTGACAAGCTGTCGCAGCACGTTTATCAAATGACGGGCGAAATGCTCGGTGAGGCTTGCGCCAACTTTGCCGCCTTCTCTTCACCCGAGGCATTTATCTTCTTCGGTGGCTTGACGAAGGCTGGCGATTTGCTGATGAAGCCTTTGAAGGAAAGCTACGACAAGCATGTGCTGAAGATATTTAAAGACAAGGCCAAGTTCTTGATTAGCGGGCTTGATGGTTCATCAGCCGCCGTGTTGGGAGCCAGTGCCATTGGCTGGGAGATATAAGCATCGCTGCCACAGCAGCGATTAAGAGGATGGATGCTGGCTTCAGCGTATTGGCTTTGATAGCTTTCAAGCTTATCATCTAAGCCAAAGAGATAGTACAAAAAAGGAGGGTGTATCATACGCACAAGTTATGATACACCCTCTTTTCTTTTGTTATCGGCCTTAATTCTTGATTACCTTCTTGCCGCCAACGATGTACACACCGCGTGGCAAGCTCTCAACGTTGGTGCCGAGATACACCCCATCGAGGGTATATACGCTGTCCTTGGGAGTGGGTGCGTCGGTTGTAGGATGGGCAATACCGGTAGCGTCGGGTACAATCACCACTTCGCTCTTCACCACTTCGCCGTCATTATTTCTCAGAAGTGGGGCAAAACACGGTTTCTTATTCATTCGGCAAAAGCCTATAAAACCAATCTGCTAAGGGTGAAGGACAACTGAGCAATCCCTCATTGTATTGTAGATTGAGAAAAGAGAAACGGATACGTTCCTGTGGGTGGTATCGCTCGTTATAGACAGATAGGCTTCTGCCACTCACACAATTTTCTGCCTTTACCTCTATCGGTATGATACGCTCACCCCATTGGATAACGAATTCTATCTCCGCACGACTGTCGGGCGACCAGTAGTACGGAATGTCGTCTTTCAACAACGGCATGAGCGACTGCAAGATGGCGTTCTCCGCCATACTGCCCTTAAATTCCGTATAGTTGGCATTGGCATTCAGGGTGACAGTGGCAGGAAGCCGTGCCAGTCGGCGAAGCAACCCGCAATCACAAGCATATACCTTGAAAGCCGACGGATCTGCGTAGGCTGAAATAGGAAGTCCGGGTTTGGTAATGTTGAACACCCTGTAAATTATTCCGGCATCCTCCAGCCAAAGCAGTGCGTCTTCATAGTCCTTTGACCTTGCGCCTGGCTTTACAATCTTGAAGATGAACTTTCGGTTTTCCTTGGCAAGTTGCGAGGGCAGCGAGCGCCAGATGGCATGGATGCGTGGAATCTCCCTCGGTGTAGCGTACTTGGCAAAGTCAAGTTCGTAGAGGTCAAGAATGTCTTGCTGCACTTTCTCCACAGCCTCCATGCCTTTGTTGCCAAGAAGGCTAATAACTGCTTCGGGCATGCCACCGCACACGAGGTAACGCCTGTACTCCGTTTTCAACTTGTTGAGTACAATTTCAGGCAGGTGACTGGCCTCATGCAGATTTTCTACATAGCTAAACGTTTTCTCATCGGCAGCACGCAGAAACTCTCGGAACGTGATGGGGTACATACGCATGATGCTCACCTTGCCCACTGGCACCGTCATGCTGCGCCTCTTCACGGCTACGCCAAGCAGACTTCCAGCGGCAATGACATGGTACGCTGGCGCATCTTCATAGAAGTATTTTAGGCTGTTCAATGCCTCCTCGCACTCCTGAATCTCATCGAAGATAATCAGCGTCTTACCTGCCACAATGGGAACCTCCGTATACAGCGAAAGCTCTTTCAGGATTCTCTCCGGACTCTTGGAAGTTTGAAAGACAGACCTTAACTCTGGCTGACGGTCAAAATCGAACTTGGCGCAATAGTCAAATTCCTCCTTGCCAAACGCTTCCATTGCCCAGGTCTTGCCTATCTGCCTTGCTCCCTTTAATAGAATTGGCTTCCTGTCCGTTTCTTCTTTCCACCTCCTAAAGGTGTCTATGATGTCTCTTCGTATTTCCATTGTTTACATTTTTAAGTGCAGAAAAGTGTGATAATCTACATTTTTCTGTAGTTGTTAATGCAAAAATAGCAATTAATCATAAAACGGACAAGTTTTGTGGAAGAAATATGGAGATGAAAGTCACGATTTTTTATGACAAAAGGTTGTTGATGGTTAAAAACAATTATTTTCTTTGTTTTAACAACAAATTGGAAGCGTGAAACAACATCTTTGTATTTGGACTGTCAATGATTTGCAATTGAAGGCCAAACTGATGGACTTTGAAGAACGTAGTCAATGGGTTTGTACTTGTATCTATATATTGTTGTTAATCAGCTTGTTAGGTAAATATTGTTTGCTATCTATCCTACAACACCAGATGCATGTAGTCAACCTGCTCAACCTGCTCAACCTGTTTCGGCCGAAGATAGAAGGGTTGGCGTGAGGCGGTTTCCTGCTTTATTTTCCGCAAACGTTCTGGAACCAAGCCAAAGTGACCTTGGGTATCGACAACCTCTTCAACTAAAAGCCCAGTACCTTGAGCTCGGGTGTCACCTTGTTCAACGTGCCCGGAACCTGCGGTGCACGCGGCTATGTGCAGGTAGAATTCTTGGTCGACCAACTCGTAAAATCTCTGAAACGAAAACGATGAAAAAATATATAGTCCTACTTCTCACGCTCACCCTCATTCCTCGTATGCCGTCTCGTCTTTGATACCGGCATACGCCAGAGCCTCTTTGCGCTCAACGCAAGTGCCGCATTTGCCGCACTGTTTCTCTCCGCCTTTGTAGCACGACCACGTTTCGGAATAATCAATTCCCAAACGCTTACCATGTACGGCTATCTCGCCTTTGCTGATGTTGGTATAAGGTGCCAAGATGGTAATGCCCTCAAACGTACCTGCTGACATTGCCTTCGAGAAACTATCGATAAACGCTGGACGGCAGTCGGGATAAATCGTATGATCGCCGCCATGATTGGCTATCATCACATATTGTAAATGGTTGCTCACCGCCAGTCCGCAGCCTATGGCCAGCATGATGCCATTGCGAAAAGGCACGACGGTAGACTTCATATTCTCTTCGTCGTAATGTCCTTCGGGGATGGCCTCTGAACCTTCCAACAAACTACTTTTAAAGTAGTCGTGCATGAACTCCAGGGGAATGGTGATGTGCCGAATACCCAACCGCTGGCAATGCATCTTGGCCAAAGGAATTTCTCGTTGGTTGTGATTGCTGCCATAATCGAACGACACGCCTATGGCTATGCGCTGTTGGTATTCGTAGAGCATGGTGATGGAGTCCATGCCTCCGCTGACTATGATTAAACTATCTTTTTCCATTTTCTTTCTTTTCCTTTTCTTTTCTTTCTATGTTGTTATCCTATAATACGCTTCCATGAATGAAGTAGATTCATCTCACCTTCAACGGAAGCAGCCGACATGAATCGTCCGTGTTACCAGGCAGAAAATCCCACCGTTTACAGTCGAATCAGCTGGTTCATCATGCTGACAGGCTAAGCAGCTATGTGTATCTTCTGGTTGTTGTTATCGATGTTATAAATATTTTTTCAACACTTTCATCCATTCTTCATATCCCTTTTCTGTTAGATGTAGGCCATCGTAGGTCAGTTCTTGGCGCATGATATGTGTGCCTGGCTCAGTAAATAGGGGGAAGAGATTGATGTAAGTAACGTGATTTTGCTTTGCCCATGCCTGCAACCTCGCGTTGATTTCGGGTATCTGTTCGGTCTTACCCACCAGTCGTTTCCATCTACCTGTTGATTCGCGGATAGGAAGCATACTCTGTAGATAGAGCTTGGTTTGTGGTGATTCGCGTCGGATGCGTTCCGTCAGTCGTATAATCATGTTGGCAATGCTGTCGGTGCTGAGGTCGTGGCTCACGTCGTTTACCCCAACCATCAAGAATATCTTGGCAGGATGTGCGGGCAAGATGGTGTGCAACCGGTCGTAAATGCCTGTGGCTACATCGCCACTGATGCCGCGGTTGATGACCTTTTTGTTACCCAACTTGGCAGCCCAATCTTTGCCACCCTCCGTAATGCTGTTTCCCAACATCACGATATTGTTTTTCTGTATGGCAGGTTCGTTTTCGAATTGCAGCATGCGTTGGTAGTAATGCTCATGGTACAAAGGTTCCTCATTGGTGATGCTTGCTGCAACGGCGTTGGCCACCAAGGCCCGCAAACGCACGGTGTTGCCCTTGTCATGCGGATGTACGCAGTTGGTAAGCAGGATGATGGTGAGGTCGTTCAATGGGTCTATCACGATAGAAGTACCCGTATATCCCGTATGTCCGTAGGTCTCGTTGCTCAACAAATCGCCTTTATTCGAGGCGTATGGCGACGACACGTCCCATCCTAAGCTGCGTCCAAAGTCTTTCAGGCTTGATGGAATGGTGCGCATGGCTTGGATGGTGTTGGGTGACAGGATGCGTTTGCCGTTCCACGAACCTCCGTTTTGCAGCATGGCACAAAGCACAGCCAGGTCGGAAGCTGTTGAAAATAAGCCGGCATTGCCTGATATCCCCGCGTTCATGACGCGTGCCAAAGGGTCATGAACCTGTCCCTTGAGCACTTGTCCGTTGGCTTGTTGCTCGGTAGGAGCGAGGGGATAAGCGGCAGAGTCGTTTCTTTTGCCCCATCGTGGCTCATCGGTGTTCGTCCAATTTCCCTTTTTGTCTTGTGCGCAGGGTATGAAGTCGGTGTGGCTCATACCTAATGGAATGAAGATGTTTTCGGCACAAAAGGTTCTTAACGATTGATGGGTAATGTGTTCTATGATGCGTTGCAAGGTGATATAGTTTAGACAACTATACCGCATGTCCGTACCTGGTTTGTATTGTCGCTGGCATTGGTCGATGTAACGTGCCAACACTTGTCGCTTGTCTGCGCCGCGCTCGCTACTCAATTGTTTGACGGGCGCGTAGGCAGGCAGGCCTGATGTATGCGTCAGCAGGTTGCTGATGCGTATGGTTGTGGTGTCATTTTGTTGGCTGTTCCAACTTTGAAAGTGGGGCAGATACATCTTGACAGCATCCGCAGTGCGCAACAATCCCCGTTCAATGAGGAGCATGGTAGCCATCGTTGTAGCCACTGGTTTGGTACACGACGCCAGGTCAAAAACCGTGTTCGTGGTCATGGGTTCCACCGTCGGAATGAGCTGACGGTTGCCGTATGCTTTGAGATAGGCCATTTTGCCATGTCTAACCACCGCTAACACTGCTCCGGGAATTTGCTTCTCACGGATGGCTTGGTTGATAACGCTGTCAGCATTTTGCAGACGCAGCCTGTTCATGCCTACTTGTTCGGGGTAGACTACCGGGATATCGTTGGCCCTGATGGAGGAAAGCATCCCCACCATCAAGAGCAACAGAAAGCTCATTCGTTTCATCGTTGATATGTTTTTAAGTTAAGGGTGGTCATCATTCGTCCTTCGTGGGTAGTTTTGTTTCTTGCAACACCTTTTCTACCGAGCCGTGAAGTAGCAGCAGACTTTTGGCTTTGCCATAGTCTAACCCCAGTATGTCGACCAGCATGCGCGTGCCACGGTCTACGAGTTTTTGGTTGGTCAGCTGCATGTTGACCATCTTGTTGCCCTTCACCCGTCCTAATTGTATCATGACAGCGGTGCTAATCATGTTGAGAATCATTTTTTGTCCCGTACCCGATTTCATGCGCGAGCTACCGGTGACATACTCTGGTCCGACAATCATTTCGATGGCGATGTCCGACTCGGCTGCCATTGGCGAATCAGGATTGCTGGTGATGCAGGCTGTCAGAATGCCATGTTCGCGTGCGTCGCGCAGTGCGCCCACAACGTATGGCGTCGTACCCGATGCGGCAATACCAATCACGGTATCATTGCTGTTGATATTATGCTCTGCCAACTCGTTCCAACCATGTTCCTCATCGTCTTCTGCCGCTTCAACCGCATTGCGCAAAGCCGTGTCGCCACCAGCAATCAGTCCGATGACTAATGTTTTTGAAACGCCGAAGGTAGGGGGCAGTTCAGAAGCATCCAATACGCCTAAACGGCCACTGGTTCCGGCTCCCATGTAGAAAATTCGACCGCCTTGTTTCATCCTTGGTACAATCAGCTTGACCAATTTGGCTATTTGTGGAATGGTTTTTTGTACGGCCAACGCCACCTTTTGATCTTCGGTGTTGATGTCTTGTAAAAGTTCTTCTACCGACTTATGTTCCAAGTCGTTGTACAGCGAAGCTTCTTCGGTTATCTTCTTAAAGCTCATGACGTATCCTCCTGTTTTTATAATGTGTGGTATTTGAGCAGTCCCTCCATGGGGGCTTTGCTGATGGTTCCTATCTTCACGCCCAATGCCTGTGCGGCTTCGGTTAGTTCCGATTGATAGACAAGTGCGATGGTGCCAATGCAATTCATGGGATATTTATGGTAATCGTATTGCATGACATTGCGGCGGATAAAATCAGAGAAAGCGTTTACCAGCAGTGCATGCACGGCTTTGTGTGTTTTATGCTGCTCCAAAAATACGTTCAGGCTGGCTAAATAACGACTTGGAAATGGTTTGCGGTAAACATTTTCAATAATGTCGGCCATGTTGGTGTTGAACTGTGCGAAAAATTCTTCTTTGAGTTGATCGTCCAACTGGTTTTTTAAGAGGTCGCTCACCAACCGCTTACCTAAGTTGGCGCCACTCCCTTCATCGCCAAGGATAAAGCCAAGAGCAGGCACTTGCCATGCTATTTGCTTGCCATCGTAGAAACATGAATTCGACCCTGTGCCCAAGATGCAGGCAATTCCAGGCTCTTTTCCGCACAAAGCGCGAGCCGCAGCCAAGAGGTCTGAGTTTACTTCAACCTTTTCGTCTACCGTGAGCACCTGTCGCAGGGCATTTTCAACCACTGAAACCTTTTCGGGTATGCAGCCAGCTCCATAGAAGAAGATGTTGGAAAAATGTTTGGTGGGCAGGTGAGGCAAAAGATTTTCCGTGATTTCAGCTATTATTTCGTCGGTCGATTGAAAGACAGGATTCATCCCTTTTGTGGTGATGACCTTTCCCAATTGATTGTCTTCAATGACCGCCCAATCTGTTTTTGTCGAGCCACTGTCGGCTATCAAATATATGTTTTGTTTCATGTCGTGCAGTAATTTTATAATTTAATGAATATACGTTTCTTGTAGAGAATGTAGCCAAGACTCCAAAGTATCGTGATGATGAGCAGGGCATGGGCCAGCGATCCAAAGGTTTGTCCTAACAAAGGTGAAAAAATATCACGGTAAAGAAAACCTGTGATTGAGGTTGGCTCATCGCCAAATGGGAACTGGAACGAACCAAACAAGATGGCGATGACACCACTCATAACATATAAGAAAAGTGGATTCATGCCAAATACTTCAAAAAAGCGGCACCAACGCTTATATCCTTTCACGTCGATGAGCCATATTAACAAGGCTAAAAGCGTTGAGGCCAATCCACAACTTGTCAGTACAAAGGTGGGCGACCATATCTTTTTGTTGAGCGGACAACCATAGGCAAGCAACAAACCGCTGAAGGTCAGAATGGTTCCAACAATGAACAGCGGAACGATGTTGTGTAATATAAGACCTGTCTTGGGGTCGCTCGTGGTGGTGGCAGTTGTGTTTTTTTGTTTACTAAAAGCCAGTTTTCCAATCAAAAAGCCAATAAGGGTGTGGGCAATGGCTGGAAATGTACTTAACAATCCTTCGGGATCGATGCCATTGTCGTGGTACATGTGCGCATCGGTAAGAACGGCTCGGTCGACAATGGACAGGATATTTGTTTCATCGTATGCGAAACCATTGCCGCAAAACAATAAGATAGTATAGCCTATCAACAAGGTGATGACGATGCTAAGGAAGTAACGATGACGTACGGTGATGGCCAACAGGGCGGTGATGCCGTAACAAATGGCTAACCGTGCCAGCACGCCTGACAACCGAATGGTGTCGAACGACCATATAGTATGCCATATTTGCTGACCTAAAGTAGCATCTTCTAATGGGAAAGCCCAGCGATGGCAGAACCTTGAAAACCAACCAACGAATATGCCTACGAGGTAGAGTAGCAGCGTTCGGCGTATAATTTTATAAACCGTTTGGCGGTTGCACGCAAACTGATACTTCTGCATGGAAATAAAAATACACATCCCCATGACAAACATGAAGAAAGGAAACACCAAGTCAGTGGGTGTCATACCGTTCCATTCTGCGTGCTCGAGGGGGGCGAAGATGTGTGCCCAGCTGCCTGGATTGTTCACGAGTATCATGCCAGCGATGGTGATGCCTCGTAGAATGTCGATGGCTAAGATGCGTTTACTCTGTGGTTTTTGTGTAACATTCATAGCGCAATATGATTTTAACGATATAGATAATATTTCTTTGACAGTTGCTTAAAAGCCTTCACGTCCTTGTTCCAATAAGGTGCAATATCCTCCCAGCGGTTGCGTTTCATGAAGCGTTCGCGTATTTGTTTAGAGCCACAAACTTTGTCGAACATGGAGAAACGGGCCTGATTGGCATGCTCCATCACCGAGTGTTCGGGATATAAACGAGCTATTTCTTGCATAAATACAAATTGAATGGGGGTGAGTTGAACTGTCTTATAGTTCGTGATATGTATCTGAACGCCTTGCAGTTGCTCGCCTTTCCCTACGCTATAAAACGGACTAAGATGAATGGGACGGAAGGTAACACCAGGTAATCGATGGGCATTCATGGCCTTGGCAAGTTCTTCGGCCTTAATCCAAGGTGCGGCAAACAGTTGGAAGGGTAGGGTATATCCAACGCCAATAGACAGATATCCCAACTCTCCAACAATGCCAGTAGTAGGATAATACCAGGCGGTAATGGCTTGTGGAATGTGTGGAGACGATGCTATCCACGGCAAATTGGTGTCTTCGTAGGTCATTTTTCGTTTCCAACGTTTCATCTTGATGACCGTTAGTTTGCATTGAACGCCATGCTTCAACATACGCTCGCCATTGAGCATCTGCGCTAATTCACCACAAGTAAGTCCGTAGATATAAGGAATGCGGAACTGACTGACAAACGACATGCAATCATCTTCCACCACATTGCCTTCAATGTGCAGACCGCCAAGTGGGTTGGGGCGATCCAGTACGATGAATTCGATGCCGTTTTCGGCAGCCGCTTCCATGGCCAACCCCATGGTACTGATAAAGGTAAACGAGCGTGCCCCAATGTCTTGAATGTCGTACACCAACGCGTCGATGCCACGAAGCATCTCTTTGGTGGGCTTTCGTGTCTTGCCATAGAGGGAGAAGATGGGCAAACCTGTTTTCTCATCTTTTTGGTCTTGCACCTTGGCACCTGCATGGATGTCGCCTCGCACACCATGTTCTGGTCCATAGAGCGCTACCAGTTTGACGCCAGGAGCATCGTGCAAGATGTCGATGGTCGACTTCAAATATCGGTTAACACCCGTAGGATTGGTGATAAGACCAATGCGCTTGCCTTGCAACTGTTTGAAATTTTGACGTTCTAACACGTCAATACCAGTTAATACTTGTTTGTTTCTTGCCGGTAAAACGGTGGCAATGAAACAAAGCATGAAGGCAAGTAAAAATAGTTTTTTGAATGGATTATTTAACATTTTCAGTATCTTTTCGTCCATAATGAGGGTCAACTTTGATAATTAATGTAACCATGACGGTAGCCAAACAGCAGGCAATGACCAACCAGAAGAAGTGTTCGTAACCCAACCACTCTTGCAGATAACCGGCAAACATGCCTGGAATCATCATGCTCAGTGCCATGAATGCCGTGCAAATGGCATAGTGGGCGGTCTTAAATTCGCCTTCAGAGAAATACATCATGTACAACATGTAGGCAGTGAAACCAAATCCATAGCCAAACTGTTCGACGGCCACACAAGCACTGATGATAATGATGTTGTGAGGAAGGAACATACTAAGGTACACAAAGGTAAAGCAGGGAAGCGTCATGCAGGCAGCCATGGGCCACAACGACTTCTTGAGTCCCCAG
This sequence comes from uncultured Prevotella sp., assembly GCA_946999025.1. GTDB lineage: Bacteria > Bacteroidota > Bacteroidia > Bacteroidales > Bacteroidaceae > Prevotella. Next base: position 15,725 of record CAMQBP010000025.1, read on the forward strand.
TTGGAAGCTGCAATACCACCGATGATGCCACCAATGGTCAGTGCAATAACACCAATGGTTCCATAGACCAATCCCACCTCTTGGGTGCTCATAGCCAATCCTCCGTCTGCACTGTTATCTACTAAAAAGGGCACAGCCATTTTGAGTAAGAAGGCTTCGGGCA
>CAMQBP010000026.1 GCA_946999025.1 uncultured Prevotella sp.
ACAGCCTTTCCGCTCTCTATCTCGTTGCCTATCTGCTGCTCGTTGTTGTACTCGCTTGCATAAGTGAGTACTTCACGACTTGTGTGGGCATATTGAGGGATGACGTTCTTCGAGAGGTAGAGTCCTTCGAGCGAACGTACACGGCTTAGCGCTACGTAAAGTTGTCCAGCAGCAAACATGCCACGACTGAGGTCGAGCGAGAGACGGTCGAAGGTCATGCCCTGGCTCTTGTGCACGGTGATTGCCCAAGCGAGCTTCAGAGGGTACTGGGTGAACGTGCCCGTCAGTTCCTTCTTCATCTTGCGCTCTTCCTTGTTGTAGTCGTAGCTGTATGACTCCCATGAGCAGCAAGGCACCACGTATGTCTCGCCATTGTTGAGTGTCACGCTGATCTCATCCTTGGTGAGTTTCGTCACCTTGCCGAGTGTGCCATTTGCCCAACGCTTCTGTTGGTCGTTGCGAGTGAACATCACCTGTGCGCCGACCTTCAAGCGAAGATTCAGGTCAACAGGGAACTTCTTTTCCTCGAACTTGCCGTCCACGGTTCCTTCATAGACGAACTCCTCTTCCTCAATCTCCTCCAGTCGCTGAAGGTTGATCTTGTCTGCCGTCTTGTTGATGGAAGCCAGCGTGATGACAGCTCCATCCTCTGCAGTAGGAACGTGTACGCGACCGTTGAGATGCATGATGTTCTCTGGTGTCACCTTGTTCATACGCACGTTCTCCAGAATGTGAAGGAAGTGTTCGTCATCCTGTCGGTACACCTTGCGGAACTCTATCTTCACCAATCGCATGCGCTTGATGGCATCTGACTTGTAGAAGAAGAAGTCATCTGTTCTGTAGATGTCTTTCAGCATGTCCTTCTCGGGGCCTTGCTTCACCACTGGTGGCAACTGGAACATGTCGCCAACGAAGATCATCTGTTTGCCTCCGAATGGCATGTTGTTCCTGAGTGCCTTGCGCATGGTGTAGTCGATGGCATCCATGATGTCACATCTAACCATCGACACCTCATCGATGATGATGGTATCTGCATGGATCAACGTCTGGATCTTTGCCTCGTTCATCTTACCACAAGTGCCTGGTACGCACACTTCCATTGGCAAGCCAAAGAAGCTGTGTATCGTGTCACCACCGGCAAGGATGGCTGCTACACCTGTTGGGGCGAGGGTTATGAACTGCTTTCCTACCAACTTCTGCACGTTGTGGAGAAAGGTTGTCTTACCTGTTCCAGCACGTCCTGTGAGGAAGAAACTGGAGTTTGTGTTGGCAACGAGTTCGTATGCAAGCTGCTGCTCGTGGTTCTGTGGGTCTATCTGTGTGTTCTGCATGTCCTACTTCTGTTCGATTTGTGGGAGGATTTGGGTGAGACGTGTGTTGAAGTCGCTGTCGAGGAAACTCTTGTAGCAACCTTCGATGATTGCCTTTGATTTCTCTTCCAGTTCTTCCTGTGGCATACTGCTCTTCTGGGCCTTGAGCACTCCTTCGAAGTAGTTGCGCACCATGGTTTCCGACTCCTTGCGGATGAACTCCTCGTTGCGGTGTTCCTTCTCGTAGTCCTTCTTCTGTACCAGCTCCAGTCGCTTGCCATTGAAGGCATAGACCTCGATGCCATCGATGTATGTCCAGTTGTGGTAGAGTCCTACCTTCTCGACAACTACGATGCGGTCGCAAAATCTCACGCCTTTGTAGTAGCGGTGTCCGTTTGCACTCTCGTATTCCTCACAGAGGAACATCTTCTGTCCTTCGTCCCAAACAGGAACGTGAACGCGTGGGTTACCAAATGTCGGCAGGATGCTGTCGAACAGGTCTTTGTTGATTGCTTTTGTTAAACTTGCCATGTCTTTTTGTGTTTTTCTTGTTTCTGACTTTGGTTTGTTGTTCTCTTGTTGTGTACCCGGTGGTTAACCGAGGCACTTTTGATGAGTTGCCTCAATCATGCTTCGTGAGAAATCTAGAAGCTGGCTCTCTGCCACCATGCTACCCATCGCCTTGGCTTGGCCCTTCAGGAAGTCCTTCAACATGAGGATGCTTTCTTCCTTGGCGCTTCGTTCGTTGAAGCATCGCCAGTTGCAACCGCCCCAGAACTTCTGAACTATGATGTTTGCCTTCTGTCCGTTCCATGCAAATAGCGTGATGCCGTTCAGGAAGGTGTGGGTATAGCCTTCTCCGATGTGGTAGTAAACTGCCAGTCGGTCAGAGAGACGGATTGCTCGGTAGTAGGTGTTGCCAGCAGCGCTGGTGTAACCGAGGGTTACGTACACCTTCTTCTCAGGGTTGTAGGTGAGAGAACTGCCCGAGAGGGCTGGGAGTGCCTTTGCGGCAACGAGTGCGAGTGATGTGTTCATCTTCGTTTCGTTTGGTTTTTGTTTAGCGGAATAGGCCGCCACCTCTGTTTTTGATAAATATAATAATGTATAAACAAAACCAACTCTCTCGGAATTGTGGTGCAAAGTTACAGGGGTTTCTTAGACCTTGCAAGTTTTATTGTGAGAGTATTGGTTCCTCTCATTTTGGAACCAATCACTCTCTTGTTCGTAGGATTATGCTGCGCGTCTTTTCTTTCTTATGTCCTCCATGCACTTGCTTGTGCATGTGAGGGTGGTGTGCATCGTGGTGAGATCCTTCGAATGACCATGCTTCTTGTGATTTGCCTGTGCCTGACGCTTTTCTACGATGCGACGGAGAATTCTATCCTGCACTCTTGCTGGCTTCACCTGACTCTTGATGCTCAAGTTAAGAAAAATTCCATCAAGTACCTCAATTTCAATCTTATTTATGGTCACGTTGCAGAGTTCTTCGGTAGCAGCTTTGCGGTAGCGGTCTGATTTTTCAACACGCTCCCAACGCTTGTTGGTCTTTCTGCGAGCATTTGCTTCTGCTTTCTTCTCGTTCTTTACCTGCTTGCGCATTTCCTTGTTGTTCATGGTCTTCTGGGTGTTGTTTGTTGTCTGTTTCATATTCGTCGTTTTTGTTTTCGATTGCAAAGTTACTACCTGTTTCCAGAACTGAAGAATGTTTTGTGAGAACAATGGTTCCTCTCGTTTTGGAACCATTCCACCTCTCGGTTCACTTACTTCCACCAACAAATTGCAGCGTCAACTTCGTGGTGGTTTTCGAAGTTTGACGCTGCAAAGCGAAATAACTATCCCTGTGAATAAATCAAGAGCTTATGATTCTAATGGTTCCTTCTAATATGGTACCATTCGTTGGAGTTTTTCACCTGGTTCAAGGTAGTGCATAGCCAGCTCTTTCACTCTTTTTGCGAAGATATCTCTGACGTTATCAGGTGACATCACTTCAAGTCCAGCACCCATCTGGAGCACACGACCGATAAACTCATTGTTCAACTCTACATCTACAGAGAATTCGGCGTATATGCCATCCTTATACACTCCGTATGGCTTCAATACCTCGTATGACTGATGCAGGGGCTTTGTGTCTATTAATTTAAATATATAATGTTCGTGCGCACGTATGATAATATGTTCCTTTTTAGGAAACTCCTTCAAGTGGCTCACGCCAACGATATCTTTGAAGAACTCATCATAGAAGTGTTCTGGCGCAGATACATATTCCACCTTACTTCTTTCGCGTGGTTTCGCCTGTATGCGATCAAGAGCGATGTTGTAACCATTCCCTGGTTCTCTTCCTTCTGCATGACCAAAAAGATGCCATCGTCCGTTGTACTCTTTTAAGTAATGTGGATGAAACATCAACGTCACCTGTTCTTCATCGAACGGCTTATACTCAATCTCCATTACCGTCTTGTTGGTAATGGCTTCATAGAGTAGGGGAAGATATTCAATGTTCGTAAGTATGCGGTCAAGACTTGTTCCAATCACCTGCTCACCTTTTTGATGCTTCGTCTTCATATCAAGCAAGTCCTGGCAATCCTTGAAAAAGTATTCCAACCACGATTTAGGAAAGAATCCAGCTGAATCCTGGCAGAACTTCCAGTACTGACGCAAGTCGTTTATGACCTTGGCATTACGCATGTCCGCTAGTGGATCATCATCAGTGCCAATGTAGCGGAAACTCTTTTTGCGGTTGTTACCTTCTTCCTCTATACTTTCTTTTCCAAGTTTCTCTCTTATTGCTTTACATACGTCAGGGAAAGCTTTCTTAAGCTCTCTAAAGCCTTTTTTATCCTCATCGTCCTCGTTGGTATATGTGAAGTAAGAAGAAATACTATACTTTAGTTCCTTTGCTGAAGATAAACCTAAATATTCAGCCAAGACATCTGCATATGTAACCCATCGGCGACTCATCAGTCGTCGGTAGGTTATATTTGCAAATTGAGCCTTCAATTCACCGTCAAAGAGATTCTTGCGTTGCATTAGTCCTGTATACTAACATTAACAGCCCACATAAAACGAGGACGTTTGGCATCTTCTTCTATTTCAAAAGTTACATCTGCTCCATCATACAAATCCTCTTTAGAACTTTTGACTTTATATCTAAACTCTTTATCATTTTCAGACACAACAACAGAGTTAATATCTGATTTGTAAACACCAATAAGTTTACGTATTCCTGCATTATTGGCGACTATCAGTTTTACATCCTTTGCCCATTGAAAATTGGATTGATCAATTTCTAGAATAAATGAAACATTATCACCATCAAATACGGTATTACTTTCGCTAAAGTTCTTTACTTTATAGTATTTCCCGTATACACATACGGATTTGCGCACAGCGCTATAGTAACCCTTTAGTTCCATGCCATCCATGATGTTTTTTGTTGTCTCTTTATCTAACTCAGAGCTTTTCAATGCCCAAACATAGGTATACATGGATGCAAACTGATATATTTTACCTCCAGGCTTAACCTTTTCTGCAACTATGCCATTTGCATACAAGAGAGTCTTTAAATCATCTTGATTTCGTACACTCTTAAACAATCCCGAGTTGAAGTAATCGTTAAAAACAAACTTTATTAACAAATTAAATGTCTCTTCAGGGAGAGATTTATATCTGAATTCTTGCCCCTTATCGCTATTGATAAAATCCTTAAAACATATCAGATCTTTACTGAAATCATCTTGAGTCAAATCATCGAAATATGAAGTGGCTGTTTTTAATCTAACATCACGAGATGCATATATTTCGGGTGAAATTATCTGCTTTACATGCTTTTCTGTTTTTTGTAGAGCTAACTCTACCGCATTGCCATCAAGCATATTGATGAAAGGACGCAAACTAATAGATTTGTTATCAGCGTTTGCCAATTCTTTCCAAAAGTAATCCCAAGGATTTCCTAAGTTAGCTTTATTCACAAGAACTTTACTACCAAAGAAAATGTCAACAAGAGGACCTATTTGTGTTCTTTGAAGTGTAACAAATTGATTGTCATTTGCGGCAAATTCTTTCTGAATTCCATTACGATGTTGTGGATGTAATTTTGTTTTTTCTGATATTGCCCAAAATGCTCTTGCTGCATTATTATTTGAGAAAATTAATTTAAAAAAATACGCGAAGACTTCTTCTATACTCCATTCTATGCTTATAATATTATCCTTTAATCTTTCTTTATTTGTTCCTTCTATTCTACGATACAAGTCTGTGCGAACAAAAATTTTGGGTATAATATTACTATTTACCGTGTAGTTTTCTCTCCAATATGCGATCAGCGGTGAAACAGCCTTACCCCAATAGATTGGATTAATGCGTGTATCGAGTTGATCGTACATAAGGAATAATTTTATATTGTTATCTTTTAAATACTCATTTATTCGAGTGAAATCTTCCTCAATAGTTATCAGAGTGTTAATGCCCGCTGTAATTAATTTATGAAATCGGCGTACAGCCTCTGCTCCTTTGATAGGGGCTATATATTCGCTCAAGGCACTATTCTCCCTTATCGAACTAAACTCGGGATCAAGCAGTACAGATATCCATGTATGTATTTGCCAAAAACTATTAAAATAGTATTCTGGTTCCTCTATGCTACTGAAATTAATATTTCTGAAATCAAACCTTTTATCACCATCTTCATTAAATGAAAGAATATCGATAAATTTAAGGCGACAATCCAATTCCAATTCCGGCAAACGTTTCGACTTTCTTTCAAGGTTTGCTTTATACAATATTTTCTTTGCAATGTTAGTTTGAGATGGGTCCGACAGGGCTTTGTATAGATACGTTTTTCCAGTTCCTTTATAGCCACATATCAAAAACTTCTTTTCTTCAAATAGTTCATTCATACAGTTTCTATAGAAGAAAATATTTTCATTAACATCAGTAACTTCCGCAAATGACTTTATAGATGAAAGATTGTCTTTCAACGCTTTTAAGACAATATTGCGAAGTTGGAGTGCTGGTTGGCTTGAAGTTATGTATAGTTTATTATCTTGGTCTTCAATATTCGTTGCTACAGCTTTTGGCAGTATATTTGTTGTAATGTTGTCAAATATTGTATTATAATCGTTTATTGTACGATTTTTAACAATGTCTATATAATCGCTATAACTCAATTTTGAAGAACCAACTTTTTCCAAAGTCGAATTGCGATGCAAAGGGAGTAATTGTGGCACGTCTTTATTGTATTCTCCTTCGTTACCGAACTTGATATCAATATACCGATTAATCCTGTTTATTTCGTCGGTAACTAACTCTTCGCTATTCTGAACAGGAAGTATTGAGGATACTAAAAGCAGTTTGAAATTATTATTATAGTACGAATCTATGAGATTCAATAGTCCTGGGATGGTTTGTTCGTTGAATCCAAAGAAACCGACTATCATATCTGCAAGATATAAAGATGAATTTCCAATAATATCATTAAATCCTGTTCTTGAGTCGATCAAGATTATATCTGGACAAATCTCATTCTTTATCTTATTAATAAGAATTTGAAGAGATTTGATAATAGAACTCTCATTTGAAAGATTAATGCGTGAAAGTCCTTCAAGATATTGTTTTCGATTATCTCCCGAAGAAAAATCAAAATCTTCATTTAAGTTTCCTGCTGGCATAATATAGATATTATCCAAGCCATCTTGTTGCATATCATCGTTGCCAAATGATACGTTTACTAAGTATTTGTTAAGATCTAATGTTTTTTCATCACGAGAAAATTGCAAATCGCTCAAAAATTCAACAAGACCATTAACCTTACCACTTGATAAAGTTTTGTGTTGAGACAATCTAAAGAAGTTTAAATAACCAGGTGCCTCCAAATCACAATCTATAACAACAACACGCTTATTTTTGTTGGTTGCTAAATCGATGGCATAAGATATCATTGTTGTTGTACGTCCCATCCCCCCCTTGTAACTATAAAATGTTACAATTGGAGTATGACGTTCAAACTTTAGATTTGTTTTCTTGCTTAATAAAGAGTTAAAACGTAAACGCGGCCCTTGTTCAATGTCATTGTTTTTATTATTGAACATATCTTCAAACAAAGAATCTCCTGATAATTCAGTAGCATCACAAAGGCTAATATTTACTTTAACATCGTTTAAATCAATAACATTTTCAGGGTAATTATCCACTAGATATTCTTGAAACTGTTGCTTGAAGTCATTAGGCGTGTAATTATTCTTTGTTACAGCATATAAATCAATAGAGAAGTTAAGTCTAATGTATATTTTAAACTTCTCGACTAAAGGATTGCTAGAACAAAATTCTTGCAATACTTGTGATATAAATGTTATTCCTATCATATGTTTCTATTTACTTCGTTGTATATTGTTTCACATGCATATACTAATTTCTCTATTTCAGGCTTAGAATGTCTATTACGATGACCATATCTATATCTTAAATCTGGCTTCCATTCTGAAATAAGATTTATGACTAATTCCTCAGCATCAGAAGATGCGTCTATATAGGGAATATTAGTGCCTTGAAATGGAATGGCTAAAAGTTCGACATATTGACAAAAACCATGACTTGTTATATAGTATCGTGCACCTGTTCTTACTACATGCCCATTATCTAATCTATTTCCATTTTTATAATAGTCCAAGCCTGTCTCGCGAGTAAAGTCTTCGTCATATTCTTTTATATCTCGATCTTCATCCCATTCATAGTGCTTGTATATTGCATATACACAAACACCTTCTATGATGTAACCTGTCAAATAGTGTATTTCTCTTAACACAGCTTCTGAAACATTTGTATCGGAATACTGTTTGAGAATGGAAAGACAGGCATCAAGATGTTTCCGAGCATTAATCTTATAATCTATGTACTTCATGAAAAATATCTAAATGATTTTATCTACTAGAATTTCTCTAATGTTCACTTTAAGCAGTTTTGATATCCTCGCCAAGGTCTGCAAGTCTGGTTGGGTGGTATTCGTACACCACTTGCTGACGGTAACTGGATCCTTGCCAAGTTGCTCTGCAAGCCACTTGTTTGTTTGGCCAGCATCTGCAAGAACTGCTTTGAGTCGGTTTAGGTTCTTAGGGTTCTCCATATTTAAATAATTAACGTTGAGTGCAAATTTACTAAATTTCTTCTTTATAAATGAGAGAAAAGGATAAATCTTTATAAATCAACGATAATTTAACATTTATAGCCCCTTTGTAGTATAAATATGTAACAGAATAGCATTATCCGAATATCAATTTGTAGGAATCTATGGCGCAATTATAACAAACTATTACCAATCCCCACCATCGCATCCGCAATCCAATCATCGTGGTATGAAAAATCATCGTGGTCGTTGTAGTCGCATGAACTTCATCTTTGCTACATCCATCCTTGTTCAACTAAATAAGCTTCCAGGTCTTCATGAATCTTGATTAATCCAGAGTCTGGTAACTTTGCCGCAGCTTTGGCAATGCTCATGAAGTCACCGTCGCTGAACCAATCCTTAAAGAGGTATTCTGTGAAACGAGCTACGTCCTCAAGGCGGAAGTCGAGATAGATGGCGATGTTTCGAGTATAATGAGCGATGTTCTGAGTGGCCAGGATAAGTTCATCTGTATTGACCTTACGTTTGCGTCCACGCTTTCTAGCATCAATATCCTTGAATGGATTCTTGATAGGACTTGGCTCTGTCTTATCAAACTTGCCACCGATCTCTGCTAACGTGCAGACCTTGCTTTGGATAAAGGCATAGCATTCTGTGGAAAATCCGAATTGTACGAGATCCATAGCTGCATAGGTTGTGACAGTCTTAACACGTTCAGAGTCTTCTTGAAGGATTTTTCGCGTGATTCCTTTAATGCTGCTGTGACCTTCTTATAAAGGTCAAACCTTTGAATGTCTCGCGTTTTGTTTCTTCTCCTCAATCTGTCATAAGGAAAGTCGGCTGAGAATATGGCGGTCAGAGCGATGATGGTGCATAATACAATCACCGCAATACACCCTGTAAACTCGCATATCAAACTGAAGAGTGAATGAGGATGCGCTCCAGCCTGATTTGTTGTGTACATAATGGCGATGAACACTCCCAATGGGTAGTACAAGTATCTTGCCCATCTCGACATCGCAACTTCACAAAGAAATTGCTTCAGTTCATTTGAGTATTCATGCCATGTCTTCTTCTGAATCATACGTTTATGAGTTTTCTAATGGGGTAGAATATCGGTGTTTAATCTTTGAGACATGCCAATGGGATAACCTTCACACCATCAGGACGAGTGTATGCCATGCTTTCTCCCGTCAGGATGATAAGCAGGTCTGGTTCACGCAGAGGCACTTGCTTCTCTGTTTTGTTATGCTCCTGTACAAGTCGTTTTATCTCCAAGAGGTGTGCAGCACCATCATTTATCTCCCTACTGCCAAGTTTACACTCGATAAGTGCATAGCGGCCGTCAGCAAGATGCAATACAAGGTCTGCCTCAAGTCCATATCGGTCACGGTAGTATGACAAAGTGCCATCATGAGCTGCCGAATAAACACGAAGATCTCTGGCACACATCTGCTCAAAGATGAAGCCGAAGGTCTTCAGTTGCGTCATCAACGCTTCAGGGTTCAAGCCTAGGGCTGCAACGGTAATTGATGGATCACAGAATGCACGTTTAGGACGGCTCTGAATGACAGTCTTGCTCCTGATGGCAGGGCACCATGCATCTATATCCATGATAACGAAAAGCTTTTCAAGAGCTTCAACATAACTTTCGTATGTATTGCGGCTACACTCTATGCTATCTGATGCTGTAACATCGCTGAGGATGGATGTTGACTTCGCAAGCGTGGAAATGTTTCTTGCATACGACTTCAGAATCATCCGCGTCAGTTTCTGGTTTCTCTTGACACCATTTATACGTGAAATGTCGTTCTTGTAAACCGATTTGAGATATTCAGTTGCAACAAGCAACTTCGACTTGTCATCTTTCAGGTTCAATGTGGCTGGCCAACCTCCTCTACAAGCAGAAAAGATAATTTTCTCCATTGTCTGCTCCGATTGAGCAAAAACTTCCTTCTCGGGATTGTCAAACATGTCCATCAACGAGATAGAGCCATTTGATTCTCCATACTCCCATAAACTCATGGGAAGCATTTCCATGCGTGAAATGCGTCCAGTACCACTATGATGTATCTTGTTCTCATCAACAGCGTTTGATCCCGTTAGTATGAACTGACCAGGCAGTCCTCGTTCATCAACTTTTGTTCTTACTGCATCCCATAGCATAGGTGCATCTTGCCATTCGTCTATAAGACGTGGCACCTCTCCCTCTAATAGAAATGAAGGCTTGGTGGCGGCTGTTGCCAGGTATTCCTCGCGATGATCAGTATTTTGAAGACTGATAACACTCCTTGCAAACTGAGCTGCAGTTGTAGTCTTTCCGCACCATTTAGGTCCTTCAATAAGCACTGCCTCCATTGCATTGAGATGTTCTTTCAATCGAGCATCAAAAACTCTTTGTAGATATGCCATATCGTATTATCTGATTAGATATTGTTATTTCGGCTGAAAAGTTAGTCATTTCTAATCAAATAGCAAAACGATTTTAAGTTTTCGACATTTTTAATTGTAATTTTTGAGATATTTCATTTATAATTTTTGAGATATTTCATTTGTAATTTTTGAGATATTTCATTTATAATATTTGAGGTAAAATATTTGGCATTTTTGATGTGATTCATTGAGCGTTTTTGAGGTAAATCATCAGGTATTCTTGCGATAATCTGCTTTTGACTTTTGTGGTACTTCTGTTTTGACTTTTGCGCTAACACCTCCATCATGCACGTATATATAATAATGTGTAGCATCCAAAATACTCCAGTCGTAGCATTTGCTATCTGGACATATCAATAAATAAATCTATATGGCAGAATACCTCTTTCCTAAAACATCTTATCTTTATCTACTTTTGTTTGGCTTTCATGCCTTTAATACGTTTTCAAAACGTTCACGTGTAATCATAACTGATTGACACACAATAGTGTTTACATTTGAGGAAGTGAAGTAAAACAAATTTATTGCTTGACTATATTTAATAGGAAAGAGGTGTAGACCAGGGTTTACGCTTCTTTTTTTTGTTTTTGAATCTTTGTTTTCATCACTTGCTTCTTGCTGTTGATTATCTTCTATTGGCTGCATCATTGCGACAAGAAAGTATATGTGGACAAGCGTGTTCGCAGTGAACGGATGAGCCAAAAATAGAGCGGTTACAATAGAAAGGCTATGGCTTAAGATTAAAAAGAAGCGCGCGTCACATCTTAAATTGTGAAGCACAAGTTTCTTTTTTTGAAATAAATTGTATCTTTGTCCTACAATGGATGAGAATATGAGGATTGAAGTGCTTTGCGCAAGAGTTACATCCAAGAACTGATCAAAGTACAGATGCAGATTCTCAATGTCATCAGAGAGAATATTTTTGTTACAAGGAAGAAGCCTGAAATCATTATAGGATAGACCGAAGGCAAAATCAAATACCATATTGAGACACTTGCAACTCTTGGTATGAGCAGACATGAAGGCTCAATAAAAGCAAGAAAGTGTATAATCCTAAAACAATCATAAAATCAAGACAATGAATAAGACCTTATGGAATTACTATAAGCAATCAGCCGATGGGAAGAAGAGTATTGAACTGTTTAATCCCGAACCTGACGATGCTTATCAGGCTGCTGAACGTATTGCAGAGTTTCTGAAACATTGGGACAAAGACATTAATCCACAACATTTTGGTGATGACTTGTTGATATACGATGTAAACATGGCAGACCGTCATCTTTTAAACGAGGAGTCTTTCAACCGTAAGAACTTTGAGACTTTTGTTGAAACTTATGATTTGAAAGAGTTCGACCTCCAGGGAGAAAATGTAATTTGGTCAGAAAACAGTTATTTGATTCCTGTGGATAAATTCAGGCAGAAAGCAGCAACGGTGAATATACTGTCCATGTATTTGTATTATTGTGACTCTTATTTTAAACCCATCCTCCTTCCACGACGCTTTGATATTATCCAAAGGAGTTGTGGTGCGCTTGGAATAGAAGTGCCACCAATCCCTCATACTAAAAATTACAAAGAGTTCTTGATGTATTACTATGATCTATGTGGCATACTGAATGAATTCCAACAAGAAAATGAATTGACTGATGCAGAGTTCTGCGCTTGTCTATATGATTATGGAGCAAGAGTTTTGTTAGATGACAACAGTCATGTTGATGACGAATTACCACAGCCCACCAACGTATGGTTAACAGGTGCTTCAGGTAAAAATGACTTCGATTGTCTTGACTCTTTAGGCAAACAACAAGATACAGAAGCCTCTATTTGGGCCTGTAACGAAAGAACTCGTAAGGGAGATTTAGTCATCGTATATTGCACTTCGCCCCGAAGCTATCTTCATTCTATATGGAGAGCTGCGTCAACTGGGATTTTCAATCCCTTTGATTATTATCATTGCCGTACTACTGTACGTCACGGTGTTAGACTTCCCGAAATTAGTTTTTCGGATTTAAAAGATGATCCTTATTTTTCACAATTACCTATTGTACGGCGAAATTTGCAGGGGGGTAAATGGTATTGAATTATCTGCCAAAGATTATTCCGAGTTATTGAAGTTAGCAGAAAGAAAGGGTGGAAATGCGACTGATTACCCTCCACTGTTTATTGGTGGTGCTGTTGAGTTTGGAGAAATCAAACTTGAAAGGGATGTAGAAGAAAATATACTCATTCCCATACTGAGGCGAATAGGTTACAAAGATTCTAACTGGACGAGACAACTTCAATTAAAAGCTGGAAGAAAAGAAAAAGCAATACCTGATTTCGTATTCTTTCCACAGGGTGCCACCCACTTTGAAAGTGCACCTTTAGTGATTGAAGCTAAACTGGATATGTCCTCCATGGTTGAGGAGCAGAAAGCCTTTCGCCAAGCATTGTCATATGCACGCTTGCTACGTTCCAAGCTAATGGGAATTTGCGACAAGGAGCGGTTTGTGATTTATGCTCTTAATTCGTCTGGTAGCTGCAACATTGAAAGACCTTTGTTTGATAACCATTGGCAAGCCATCTATTCGGATGAAATCATTGGTGCGAAGTTAAATCAATTGATTGGAGCTGAAGTCATAAAAGAAAAATGCTGTGCTATATAACTATTCAGCGGTAGATGCACAACACCCAATTCAATGCCAGCATAAAGCAAGCAGAAGATAGACAAAATCCAAAGTGGCTGATCTGATGACACCGTACAGGATGTGCATTATAAAGAAGAATTATGATACACCCTCTTTTTGGCAATTTATACAATAATATTTACTATATTTGCATATTATCTTATCCATATTTATGGAAAGTCCAACCAACAGAATAAAAGAGGTGCTGACCGAAAAAGGGATTAAGCAAGCATGACTTGCCAAAAAGCTGGGCAAGAGTTTTACGATAGTGAACTCCTACGTTTGCAATCGTCGTCAGCCAAGTTTGGGACTTCTATTCCAAATAGCTGAGATTCTGCAAGTCAATCCCAAGGATTTGATCAATACGGCAGATGACAAATAAAGTATCATTTCATAGATAATTATGATAACAGATTTCGAAGAATATATCCGACAGAGCGAACCGCATAAACGTGAGAAAGGTTATGCGTGGCAGACGGCGATTGGCTTGCAAGCTGTTGATGGGCTGAAGACTTCGGACTATCTGCGTGAGACTGCTCGACAGCATATCGAGGGCGACATCACGATTGAAGAGGTAAAGCAGCTTGTCAATAGCTATTATGAGTCGAGAACTGCCCGTAAGGATATCGAGGACAGGACAGAGGAAGCAGATAAAGTTTCGGCTCGTATCGCCGAACTGCTATCCGAGCAGAGTTTTACATTCTCACCATTGGAATATATTTCTATTCATCGTCGATTGTTTGAAGGTATCTATGAACACGCTGGTAAGATAAGAGATTACAATATTACGAAAAAAGAATGGGTACTGAATGGAGAAACTGTGCTGTATGCTGGTGCGGATAGTATTCGTGAGACGCTGGATTACGACTTTGCCCGTGAAAAGGAATACGATTATAGACGCCATGACACAGCAGAAACCGTGAGCCATATTGCTCAATTTGTTTCAGATCTTTGGCAAATTCATCCATTTGGTGAGGGTAATACTCGCACAACGGCAGTTTTCATCATCAAGTATCTGCGTACATTTGGCTTTGACATCAGCAACGAAACTTTCACCAACGATTCGTGGTACTTCCGCAATGCACTCGTTCGAGCCAACTATAACAATATGCCTAAGGGGATTTTTGCAACAACACAATACCTTGAAACTTTCTTCCGTAACCTGATATTAGGTGAGCAGAATGAATTGAAGAATAGGTATCTGCATGTGTCGGCAGAAAGTCAAAGTGCGGCAGAGAATGCTCCAAAGTGCAATATTTGCACTTTGAATTGCACTTTAGAAGAATTGGCATTGCTCAACTTTATTAAAGAGAAGCCGAATGCAACGCAAAAAGAAATAGCTGAGCATATAGGAAAATCAGAACGGACAATAAAATCGATGACTGTAAAATTATCTACGCAAGGCATTATTGAACGCAAAAATGGTCGGCGCAATGGCTATTGGGTAATCAAAAATAGTAAAACGAACTACTAAATTCCCATTTATGGCAGAGCATAAAAAACAACATAAAATATCTATTCGCTTCTTCAATGACCGTGAGGTAAGGGCGGTATGGGACGAGGAACAAAACTGTTGGTGGTTCTCGGCTACCGATATCGTACGGGCTATTAATAACGAGCCTGACTATACAAAAGCGGGTAATTATTGGCGTTGGTTGAAACGGAAACTGAAACAAGAAAATATTGAACTCGTGAGTGCTACTCACGGCTTCAAATTTGAAGCTCTAGACGGCAAGATGCGTATTGCAGACGTCCTTGATAGTGAAGGAGTGAGTTTATTAGCAAAACACTATCCTAACAATCGGGCTAATGAGTTCCTTGACTGGTTTACATACAGCGATAATACATTGGATGGGCAGAGCAAGAAGAAAGCATACCAGTTATACGAAAGTGGAATACTGAAAAGTCTTGAGCCGGGTAGTGTAAAGTGTCTGCAGCAGATCCATGCTTATCTCTTTGGAGGATTGTATGACTTTGCAGGACAAATTCGCACGAAGAATATATCCAAAGGAGGTTTTACCTTTGCTAATTGTATGCACTTCCCTGCTACGCTGCAAACGATTGAAAGAATGCCAGAAACAACCTTCAACGAGATAATGAACAAATATGTTGATATGAATGTTGCGCATCCATTTATGGAAGGCAATGGTCGTAGCACTCGCATTTGGCTTGACCTCATGCTGAAGCGTTCTCTCAAACGGTGTGTAGATTGGAGTCAGATAAATAAAAACGAATATCTATCTGCAATGCGTGAAAGTGTTTCTGATAGTACACACATCAAGGCTTTAGTGCTAC
>CAMQBP010000027.1 GCA_946999025.1 uncultured Prevotella sp.
TCGGCTATGTTCTGTTCATCGTATGGTCTATCCATTCGCACTTATGGCAAGTAATTGAGTAGTTGGTGGTATATCACCGAATCAAATCCATAGACATCGGGATATTCTGTCATCACCTGGTTCTCGTTTGGGTACAAAGTATAATAGGTGATGAACAGGGGAACCGTCGGTTTTACTTGAACTGACTTAATCAACTTGGTCCTGTCCAGTCTGTCGGCCTCCATTGATTGTTTCTTGTCAGATGATGGACTGTCATCCATATAGGTGGGATGAATGTCTGCTTCCATCGAATACCTGATTCTTTCTATCGTCTCTGCGTCCTTGTCACCTAACAGGAACACGGCGAAATCGAATGGCTTTTCCAGTCGGATACAGCCATGCGAAACCCCTCGGTTTCCTTTTTCAAAAACCTCTCTCGATGATGTATCGTGCAGATAGATAGCGAATTTGTTCTTGAAGCGGAACACGATGCGCCCCATGGCATTGCCCTTTCCTCCTTCTTGTATGACAAAATATTGGCCACTTTTCAACATGTCGGCAGACACCTGCGTGACATCCATTCGTTTTCCGGTCTTTCGTTCGCGAATGAAATATCGCCGTGCATCAAAATAAGCCTTGTTCCCCGCATGCGAAGCCACGCTTTTTTCGATAATGCTTCTGGGCATAACCCACTGTGGATTAACGTCCATACGCACAATACTACTGGTGACCAGTGGTGTCTTCGTACTCAAAGCACCCATACCGACGCGCATAATCAGCGTACTGTCATGATCTCTTGCCATAAGATGCATGGAAGGTAAATTGATGACAACGTACTTTTCATGCTTGTCAGGCTCGTCATCCAGTCGCCACCTGGCACGCTCCAAATTGCAAATCACCTTGCGCCTGGCCGCTGTACCTACCGCTTTGGGCAACCGTTGTTTCAAGTCATCGTACAACTTCCCATGCGGTTGAATGGCTTGTAGGTAGATGCCCACGCTGTCGTGCCGTATCTTCTGCAAGGCCTCGGTCCAAAAGTTTTTGGTGGGTCGCTGCATGGGAAGATCAAATAGCTCACGATAACTCACGTTGACGGAATCGCGCTTTCTGACATCCAGCTTGTTAAACAGAGCAAATGGGTTGGTATAACCAAACTGTTGCCCATTGACGTATCGTAGATAAGCTTTGGTGAGATGATATTCCAATCGAGCCATCACTTGGCTGATGGTGTTGCGGGCTGTATCAAAGTCGAGTGTGCGCAACCGTTTCAAATCATTCTCAATATCCTTGACATAGAACTTTTTAGGTGAAAACCCAACCTGATCAACTGTACGCAGATACGCCAATAACGTGTCTGCACGCGCATCAACGCCCAGCCTGTCTATCCACAAGAAGCTGCCATGCTGACCATAATAACTGCGGGTTCGATAATCGGGCTGCATGGAGTCGACATCGTCCTTCATCAACCGATCAAGATGCTGACGTATTTTACCAGGATGAATGGTATAAGATGACGTTCTCAAATTGGAAAACGCCTCTAATTGAAGTGCTTGGTTTGGATTCAACTCCTTCTTCTTGCATGAACACAACTGGAAGATAAGAAGAAGGAGAAGTGAAAATTTGAAGAAGACTTTCAAAGTCTAACTATCTGATAGAAATCTTTCTAACCGTTTTACCTACCTTGACAATGTAACAGCCCTTGGGTACATTGAGTTCGTATCGCTTGTCCTGACTGTCAACCTTGACACTCATTAAGCAAACTCCCGTTACATTATATACTTGCAATACTTGTCCATTAGCACCACTGACATGCAAAACAGATCCTGAGACAGAAATGGAAACACTCTGAATATCATTCTCGATGATTTCCATTGACTGACCAGCCTGCACCGACAATGGATACGTCATGAACAATGCCGCAGCGAATGCTATAGAAAGTATATTTTTAACCATATTATGTCTACCATTTGTGTTCACTTCAAGGCAAAGATAGTTATTTATAGGTAATATTCAAGGATGAGCCTTAAATATTATTGTGCATTTAACTCTATTTAACATCGAAAATCATTTCTTCGGCTGTCAAAAAGCTGTTTGGAAATATTTTCTGCGCTTCTCGCAGAATGACGCTCTCATCATCATACCGCGCGCTATAATGCCCCAACAGCAATTTTCCCACTCCCGCATCAAGAGCCACCTGGGCAGCCTGTGCCGCCGTGCTGTGATAATATAGTTTGGCGCGGGCTTCATGTTCCGAATCGTAGGTCGACTCATGGTACAACACATCCACGCCCTTTACCAGCTGGTGGAGCGTGGGGATGTACCGCGTGTCACTGCAATAAGCATAGCTGCGAGGTGCCGCAGCTGGATAGGTCAGTCGGCTGTTTTCCACCAATTCGCCCTCCTCCGTGGTCCAATCGGCACCATTCTTGATGTTGTTGATTTGCGAAATGGGGATTTGGTAGCAATCAATCATGTCCCGACGGATGTGTGGCAAGAGCGGTTTTTCCCTAAACAGGAACCCACAACAGGGCACTCGATGCTCCAAAGGAATGGATGCTACCGTCAAACTTTTATCCTCATAAATCACCTGATGCTGGGTTGTGTCAACAGCATGAAAGACCACTTCAAACTCAAGACCCTTGCAAAACATGTCCATTTGCATCTGAAGCATCCGCTCAAACTCACCTGGCGCATAGACATGCAGCGTAGCCGTACGCCCCAGCATGCCGAAAGTGGAAATCATACCGATAAGTCCCAGACAATGATCGCCGTGCAAGTGACTGATAAACACCGCTTGAATACGGGTGAAGCTCACCCTGGAACGGCGCAACTGCACTTGCGTACCTTCGCCACAGTCGACCATGAAAAGCTTCCCGCGTATGTCGACCACTTGCGAAGAGGCGTTGTGTTTGAGCGTGGGCAAGGCACTGCCACAACCTAAAATATGTATTCTAAAAGGTTCCAATGCCTTTGATTATTGCTGTCTTCTGTAGGCAAAGATGCCCTCATTGTTCTCCAGATAGAGGCTGTCTGCTCCCAAGGTGTTCACGCTGAAGGTGTCTTTATTCAGCAACAATTTACCGTTGAGAATCTTCCAAGTTGTCCATGGATTACTCTCTGCCTTGACGAACGACTGCACACCTCCACCCTCTTGTATCTCAAAGTTCTTGTCCAAGCTCGACCACTTGCCCAAGAGCGTGGTGAGATTGATGACTTTCTGCGCCACTCTTTCACCGTTTACCTGAACACCCACGATGGCCAGTCGGTCGCCAACCATCAATCCTCCCTGAACATCAGAGATAACATCGCCATCTGAGTTCAACATATACATCAGCGTATCACCGGCATCTGATATGATCTGCAGCGTGTGCATCGCCGTACCGTCTCCGCAAACGCCATAAACAGTAGAATCGTTATTGGTTTCTTCCACGGAGGCAGCGTCTTTATCTGCAACTTGCTTGGGCTTACGGTCAACACATCCCATCACTAAAAATGTGGTCAAAACAACAACCACTAAGCCTTTCATACTCTTTTTCATGATAATCTATTTTAATATTTTCTATTTCTTTGATTTCCAACCTGTTGTACGAATTAACAAAGAAGTGATTTCTTCGACATTGCAATTCCCATGCTATTGGCCACCAAACTCAATGACTTTGAAGCGCAAACTCAATGACTTTGGAGCCCAAACTCAATCACTTTCATTTGCAGCCGCATCGCATGCGCTATTGTTGGCCTCATGGGCTGCTTTCCTTTCCATCATCTTTGCTTCAACCCATAGTTTATCCATTTCCTCCAAGCTCATGTCAGTCAACTGCTTTCCTTTCTTCAACGTTTGCTGTTCAACATAGTTGAAACGACGAATAAACTTCTGGTTAGTCATTTCCAAAGCGTTCTCTGGATTCAGATGATACAGGCGTGCGGCGTTGATAACGGAGAAGAGAAAATCACCGAGTTCACTCGTTGCCGTCTCTTGACTATGCTGATTCAATTCCACCTCCAATTCATTCAACTCCTCACGCACCTTATCCCACACGTCTTCACGCTGTTTCCAGTCGAACCCTACGTTGCGGGCTTTGTCCTGAATGCGGTAAGCCTTGATAAGTGATGGCAGCGAATCAGGCACACCCGAGAGCACTGTTTTGTTTCCATCTTTCTCTTTTTGCTTAATCTGCTCCCAGGTTTGTTCCACCTGTTGCTCCGTTTTAGGGTTGTCGGTCGATGAGTCACGCTCGGCCGTATTTCCCTGTTTGGGATCACCCTCCCATCCTGTCCAGTCGATAAACGGATGGCGGAACATCAGTTTGTCGGCCTGCTTGTTGCATACATCTGCCAAATCGAAGTCGCACGTCTCCTCTCCTAAGATGGAATAGAACAGCACATGTTCCATGACATCGCCCAACTCCTTGCAAATGTTTTTCTTATCGTCGTTCAAAAGTGCGTCGCAAAGTTCGTAAACCTCTTCTATCGTATTGGGTCTGAGGCTCTCATTGGTCTGCTTTCTGTCCCAAGGACACTCTTTTCGCAATCGCTCTTGGACATCGAGCAAACGACTAAAAGCCGCCAGCTTTTCTTCTTTCGTGTGCATATAGGTGTTTTTTATTACGGCAAAAGTAATCATTTTCAATTGAATTTTCGTAATTTTGCAACGATTTATACGAATTTATTATTTAAGCAGAAATACATCAAATGGAATTAGCAAGTAAGTATGATCCCAAAGAAGTGGAATCAAAATGGTATGAGTATTGGCTGAATCACAAACTTTTCAGTTCAAAACCAGACGGACGCGAACCTTATACGGTTGTCATACCTCCACCCAACGTCACTGGCGTTTTGCACATGGGGCACATGCTCAACAATACCATTCAAGATATCCTGGTGCGCCGCGCCCGTATGGAAGGCAAGAATGCCTGCTGGGTACCGGGCACAGACCATGCGTCGATTGCCACGGAAGCCAAAGTGGTAGCGCGCCTCAAAGAACAGGGCATCAACAAGACTGACCTGTCAAGAGATGAGTTTTTGAAGCATGCATGGGACTGGACACACGAACATGGCTGCATCATCCTGAAGCAACTGCGTCGACTGGGTGCTTCCTGCGACTGGGACCGCACGGCGTTCACCATGGACGAGAAGCGTTCGGAGAGCGTCATCAAGGTGTTCTGCGACCTCTACAACAAGGGGCTCATCTACCGCGGCGTGCGCATGGTGAACTGGGATCCGCAGGCTCAGACGGCCCTCAGTGACGAGGAGGTGATTTACAAGGACGAACATTCCAAACTGTATTACCTGCGCTACAACGTTGTGGAAGAACCTGGCAAGTATGCCGTCGTGGCGACCACGCGTCCGGAAACCATCATGGGTGACACGGCCATGTGCATCAACCCCAACGATCCCAAGAACCAATGGCTGAGGGGTAAGCACGTCATCGTGCCACTCGTAGGCAGGGAGATTCCGGTGATAGAAGACGACTACGTGGATATTGAGTTCGGAACGGGCTGTCTCAAGGTGACACCGGCGCACGACATCAACGACCATGCCTTGGGATTGAAACACGGACTGCAAACCATTGACATCTTCAACGACAACGGTACCCTCTCCGAGGAGGCTGGGCTGTATGTGGGCATGGACCGTATGGAAGTGCGCAAGCAAATAGCCAAAGACCTGGAGAAGGCGGGATTGATGGAAAAGGTGGAAGACTATGACAACAAGGTGGGCTATTCTGAGCGCACGAACGTGCCCATTGAGCCGAAGCTATCCACACAGTGGTTCCTCAAAATGCAGCACTTTGCCGACCTGGCCCTGCAGCCGGTGATGGACGATGACATACAATTTTATCCATCAAAATATAAGAACACCTACCGCCACTGGCTGGAGAACATCAAGGATTGGTGCATTAGCCGTCAGCTATGGTGGGGACACCGCATACCAGCCTATTACTTCACGGTAAACGGCAAGCAAGAGGTTGTGGTGGCCAAGAGTGCGGAAGAAGCGCTTGAGCTGGCCCGAAAGAAAGACAATGCGCTGACTATGGAGCAGCTGGAGCAAGACAGCGACTGTCTGGACACCTGGTTCTCCTCATGGCTGTGGCCTATCTCGCTCTTTGATGGCATCAATCATCCCGACAACGAGGAAATCAACTACTACTACCCCACGGCAGACCTGATTACCGGACCCGATATCATCTTCTTCTGGGTGGCACGCATGATCATGGCCGGATACGAGTATAAAGGGCAGATGCCTTTCAAGCATGTGTACTTCACGGGCATTGTTCGTGACAAGTTAGGGCGTAAGATGAGCAAGAGCCTCGGCAACTCTCCCGACCCCATCTCGCTGATAGACCAATACGGAGCCGACGGTGTGCGCATGGGTATGATGCTCAGTGCGCCGGCCGGCAACGACATCCTCTTTGATGAGAGCCTGTGCGAGCAAGGTCGAAACTTCAACAACAAGATTTGGAATGCCTTTAGATTGGTAAAAGGATGGGAAGTGGTTGACGGCGAACAGCCCAACGCCTGCAAACTGGCAACAGCCTGGTTCGAGTCCAAGCTGCGCACCACGAACGAAGAAGTGAACGACCTGTTTGCTAAATATCGTATCTCTGAAGCCCTCATGGTGGTGTATCGCCTGTTCTGGGACGAGTTTTCCAGTTGGTATCTCGAAATGGTCAAGCCGGCCTACGGCTCCCCCATTGACCGAACCACATACGAAGCAACCTTGAAATACTTTGATGTGCTGCTCAAGATGCTGCATCCTTTCATGCCATTCATCACCGAAGAATTGTGGCAACACCTGTACACACGCGCTGAAGGAGCATCGATTATGCGCGAGAAGTTGGACATCGCAGAGCCTACGGACGCTGACCGGACGCTGACAGAAGACATTGAAAAGGTAAAACAAATCGTGAGTGGCGTGCGCACCGTACGCAACCAAAAGAACATTTCACCTAAGGACGAACTGGAGCTCATTGCCATATCCAACAACAACCATGCGGTCTACAACGACATCATCACCAAGATGGCCAACCTGAAAGACATTGAGGTGGCGGAAGAAAAGCCAGCAGACGCAGCCCTATTCATGGTGGGTACCGATGAATTTGCCGTGCCTGTGGGCAACTTGATTGACGTAGCAGCCGAACTCAAAAAGCAGGAAGATCAGCTCAAACACCTTGAAGGATTCTTGGCTGGCATCAAGAAAAAGCTCGCTAACGAGAAGTTCGTGGCCAATGCACCAGAAGCTGTCGTGGCTTTGGAGCGTAAGAAACAGAGCGACTCGGAGGAGAAAATAGCGTCGTTGCGGCAATCAATAGCAGAGTTGAAGCATAAAACATCATGATGAATAGCAGGAAACGATTGTTTTGGTGGGTGATCCTGGCCTGCACGATGATACTCTCTTCGTGCAACGAGGATGAGCCTGTAAACGTTGAGGACTTCAACAAGCAGACCATACTGGTTTACATGCCTTGGTCAGGCGATTCGAATGTCAGCGGGCTGTATAACATTTTCAAGGAAAACCTGGACAGCATTGAGTCGGGAATAAAAGCCAAGAAAGGGTTGAAAGGCTCACGATTGGTGGTTTTCCTCAGCAAATCGGCCACTGAATCGGAATTGTACGAGGTAAAATATGAGAACAAGGAGTTTGTACACCAGCCCATCAAGACCTATTCGGGGAATGCATACACAACGGCAAGCGGCATCGCAGAAATCATCAATGACACGAAGTCGGCTGCTGAAGCCTTGAACTATGCCATGATTATTGGGTGCCACGGAACGGGTTGGACCTACAAGGCCAACTGGAAGGACTACCCATATCAGGCGAAGAAATACAACTTCATGACGCGGCAACGCGTGACCCAATGGGAACGAACACGCTTTTTTGGCAGCGTGAACGACCTGGAAAACTATGCGACAGACATCGAAGTGCTGGCTGAGGGCATTGCCCAGACGGGTACAAAAATGCAGTATATCATGTTTGACGACTGTTACATGGCCAACATAGAAACGGCTTACATGCTGAAAGATGTATGTAACTTCTTAATTGGATCGACCTCAGAAATCATTGCTATCGGCATGCCCTACGCATCCATGTGGGCAAGTTTGGCCACACCAGTACCCAACTATGCCACGGCAGTAAGCAAGTTTCACCAGTTTTATTCAAACTATCGGGTGGCTTCTGGAGCCATTGCCGTGATTGATTGTCGTCAAATAGATGGTCTGGCCAACATCATGCGAGACATCAATGCCGCCTATACCTTAGACGACAAACAACGAGACAGCATCCAAGTACTGGATGGTTTCAAACCAAACATCTTCTTTGATTTGGGCGATTACGTGGACAAGCTGTGCCAAGACGAAAGAATGAAAGCAACGTTCAAAGCCCAATTGGCCAAGGTTGTACGCAGCAAGAGTGTGACGGATTCAATCTATTCGTATATCTATCCCTACGAAAAACCCAAGTTTATCAAGATTAAAAACTTTAGCGGAATCACCATTTCCGACCCAACCCTGCATGTTGCACCATCGCGAGGATTGCAGCAAACAGGCTGGTGGAAAGCAACACATTAGGTTATCGCCTTACGTCTTCTCAAGAACAGCTTCGCTTTTGCGAAAGCTCTGCAATCAACTGAAAAGCGCTAACCCATTCGATAAAGAATTCTTTCGAATTAGAAAGAATAGGAAAGTCCAACAGACAGGTATTCCTTGTACATGAAATATCCATGATGATCGTCGCGCTTACGACTGTCGTCAAACCGCGGATATAAGTACAGGTTGGTGGAGAGGTACTTGGTAAACTGTACCGTGAGTGTATTCTCCCACTCCATTTCGGTACGTTTGTAGGAGGTATAACCGTACAAACGAGTTTTCCATCGAACCATATCAGAGAACTTCCAGGTGAGATCAATGTTCAAACTCGAACCATAGTCGTCTACAGAATGTTTACCTTCTTCGATACCAAATCTCTTCACCAAATCGGCGCGTCCCACATAACGATAATGGTAGGCAAACGGAGCTATGTTGACATTTCCCCTAAGTTTGCCCTTGAACCAGTCGACATTGTATCGCATACCCAAGGATAATTCAACGTTCAACGGAGAGAGAAAATCGGAGTACACGCGCTCGTCATTATTACGATAGCCACGCATGAACTGAGTGTTAGCAATAAGTTGCAAGGAGTAGTACCATCTGTTGGAGGCTTGCAGACCAAAGCTGCTCGTGTATCTGATATCGTCAGTATGGGTTTTAAGCGCGTGCAGGGTATCACTCTTGGAGGTTTGGAATCCTAATTTCATCTCCAGTTTATTGTCCCATTTCACTTTCTGTTTGTTGTTGTAATTGGCATTCAGCGTCACTGTTCCCAGCATAGAATAGTTGCTCTCGCCGGCCTTGTACCAGTTGCCCGATACGTAGTTTTGCAGGAATTGAAGATAGCCATCACCGGAGAACTTCCAGAAATTAGGTTTTTTGATGACTACGTCTACTGGAACAGGTAAAGCTTCGGTGGGTTTAGGGGCCACTTTTTCTACGATGGCGGTCTTCGTCTTGATGGTTGCATCTTGACTTGTTGAGACCTGGCCTTGCGCATCGAGACGTGTCTGCGTGTTCCGAACGAGATCAGGACGCTTCAAATAAACGCGGAGCAAAGCGCTCTCCAACGTTTCGTTGAACATAGAGTTGGTCACTGGGTCTTCTGACAGCCGGAACTGATTGTGGCTGATGTTATGATAAAACGTCATAGGCAAAAACAATCTCGAGTATTTGCCATTCTTGTCATTGAGCAAACTGTTCAATGACGCATTGACTTTCTGCAACGAATCAAGCTGCATCTTATAGTTTTTCAGAGAATCTGTATACGTTTTTACGATAGGAGCAACGGTATCCACTCGATGGTGTATAACGCCACGTAAACTCTCCCCATAAGCATTCATAGCAAGAGCGGACAAGAACAATAACGCTGTGCTTTTAAATTTCATTTTATGAATTGTTTTGTATGGTTGCAAAGGTAATAATAAAAAATGACAGTTGCTTGTTTGTTTCGCAATTTTATGCTAACTTTGCAACTTGTATTTTTGTGACATTTAACAAATAAAATATCATATCGTGGCTGAAACAAAGTATATATTCGTTACGGGTGGTGTAGTCTCATCACTTGGTAAAGGTATCATTTCATCTTCTATTGGTAAGCTTTTACAAGCAAGAGGTTACAACATTACCATTCAAAAATTTGATCCTTACATCAACATCGACCCCGGTACACTCAACCCTTACGAACATGGAGAGTGCTATGTGACGACCGATGGAATGGAAACTGATTTGGATTTAGGCCACTACGAGCGCTTTACTGGCATACAAACCACCAAGGCTAACTCGCTGACAACAGGTCGCATCTACAAGGCGGTGATTGACAAAGAACGCCGAGGTGACTACCTGGGCAAGACCATTCAGGTGGTTCCGCACATCACGGACGAAATTAAACGCAACGTAAAGCTGTTGGGACAGAAGTATCATTATGACTTTGTCATCACGGAGATTGGCGGTACAGTGGGCGATATCGAGTCAACCCCCTTCCTGGAAGCTATCCGGCAATTAAAATGGGAACTGGGTAAGAATGCTTTGAGCGTACACCTCACATACGTTCCTTACTTGAAAGCTGCGGGAGAATTGAAGACCAAACCGACACAGCACAGCGTGAAGGAACTGCAAAGCATTGGTATACAGCCCGATGTATTGGTGTTGCGCACAGAGAAACACTTGAAGGATGATGTTTTACATAAGGTGGCTTCGTTCTGCAATGTGGATTTTGACTGTGTGATTCAGAGCGAGGATTTGCCAAGTATCTACGAAGTTCCAGTGAACATGCAGAACCAAGGTCTGGACGTAGCCATTCTTAAAAAGATGGGATTGGAAGTAAAAGAAACACCAACCCTGGGTCCATGGAAGAATTTCTTGGAGCGAAGAAACAGAGCGAAGGAAGAGGTTCACATCGGCTTGGTTGGCAAGTACGACCTTCAAGACGCTTATAAGAGTATTCGAGAGAGCCTTTCACAGGCTGGCACCTATAACGACCACAAGACTGTATTGACGTTCATCAACTCGGAAAAGATCACCGAAGATAACGTTGCAGAAATGTTGAAAGGGCAAGATGGCATTGTAATCTGTCCTGGATTCGGGCAGCGCGGCATAGAAGGTAAGCTGGTTGCGGCTCATTATACACGCACACACGACATCCCTACCTTTGGCATTTGTCTGGGTATGCAGATGATGGTGATAGAATTTGCGCGCAATGTACTGGGTTATCCTGATGCCAACAGTAGAGAAATGGACGGAAAGACCGAGAATAATGTCATAGACATCATGGAGGAACAGAAGAATATTACCAACATGGGGGGTACGATGCGTCTGGGGGCTTACGAATGTCAACTGAAACAAGATTCACGCGTGTTCAACATCTATCAAAAGGAATTCATACAAGAACGCCACCGTCACCGTTTCGAGTTCAACAACGCTTTCCTCAAAGAATTCGAGAAGGCGGGCATGATGTGCGTAGGAAAGAACCCTGAAAGTAACCTCGTTGAAGTGGTAGAAATACCTGGTTTGAAGTGGTACATCGGTACACAGTTCCACCCAGAGTATCAGAGTACGGTGCTCAATCCACACCCTTTGTTCGTCGATTTCATCAAGACGGCTATTCAAAATCAGAAGAAATAATCAAGAAATGGATAAAAATACTATTACCGGACTCGTGCTGATGGGTCTGCTGCTGATTGGGTTCAGCTGGTGGTCGCAACCCTCTTCCGAACAAAAGGCAGAAATGATGCGCCAAGACTCCATTGCTGCGGTCATGAAGCAAAAGGCAGAAACCAACAAAAAGAATGCGGAAGCCAAACATTTGGCTGAACAGAAAGCGAAGCAAGAAGCTGACACCACGGCTCTTTTCCATGAAGCCTTGCAAGGTGAAGCACAAGATATCGTTTTGAAAAACGAGAAACTGCAACTCACTTTGAACACCAAAGGAGGAACAGTCACCAAAGCTGTGATTAAGGGATTCAAGGACAAAGAAGGAAATAAGGATGTAACGTTGCTGGATGAAAAGGTTCATAGTTTGAACTTCACCCTATCCACCAAAGACGCCAACATCGCTACTCAAGACCTTTTCTTCCAACCTTCGGCACAAACAGACTCAACCGTTACGCTCACTGCCAATGCGGGTCAGGGAAAGTCTATGGTGCTGACTTATAGATTAGGGCCAAACTATCTCCTGCACATGTCCATGCAAGTGAAGGGCATGAACGGTCTATTCGCGCCAGACACGAAAGTTATGAACGTGGACTGGAAAGACAAATGCAGACAACAGGAGAAAGGTTTTACGTTTGAAAATCGCTATTCAACCCTTACTTATCACGAGGAAGATGGTGGCACTGACAAGCTCAGTGAGACTTCAGAGAAAGTAGATGAGCAAATCGACAAGAAGATTGACTGGGTTGCTTTCAAGAATCAGTTCTTCTCAGCTGTGATGATTGCCAAGCACGACTTTAATACTGGTGCCTTGTTGACCAGCATTCCTCAGCAGAAAGGCAGCGGTTTCTTAAAAGAGTATGAGGCGAAATTGAAGACTTTCTTTGACCCAACTGGGCAAACACCATCTGAATTTGAATTCTATTTCGGCCCAAATGATTTCCGTTTACTCAACCGAGTAGAGCAACAGAGTACTTTCAATAAAGACCTCGAATTGCAGAGATTGGTATATCTTGGTTGGCCATTGTTCCGCATTATCAACCGTTGGTTTACCATCTATGTATTCGATTGGCTGTCCAAATGGTTCCCCATGGGCGTAGTACTCATCTTAATCACCTTGTTATTAAAGGTCATTACCTTCCCGATGGTTAAGAAGAGCTACATGAGTTCGGCCAAGATGCGTGTCTTAAAACCAAAACTTGACGCTGCAACGGCTCAATACAACAAGCCTGAAGACCAGATGCAGAAGCAGCAAGCCATGATGGCAGAATATTCTAAATATGGCGTGAGTCCGCTTTCGGGCTGTCTGCCGATGCTTATTCAGATGCCTATCTGGATTGCCATGTTCAACTTTGTGCCAAACGCTATTCAACTACGTGGTGAAAGTTTCCTTTGGATTAACGACTTGAGTACATACGATCCAGTGATTGAATGGAACAGAAACATTTGGCTCATTGGTGATCACCTGTCACTGACCTGTATTCTTTTCTGTGTGGCCAACGTGCTTTATAGCTGGATGACCATGCGCCAGCAACGCGATCAGATGGTGGGACAACAGGCCGAACAAATGAAGATGATGCAATGGATGATGTATCTCATGCCAGTGATGTTCTTCTTCATGTTCAACGACTACTCGTCAGGTCTTAACTTCTATTACTTTGTTTCACTTTTCTTCAGTGCCGCCATCATGTGGACTTTGCGTAAGACGACCAACGATGAGAAGCTGCTTAAAATTCTCGAAGCAAGATATGAAGAGAACAAAGCAAACCCGAAGAAGCTAAGTGGCATGGCGGCTCGCTTGCAAGCCATGCAGGAACAACAGCAAGCCATGCAACGCAAAAGAGAAGAACTCGAAAGAAAAAAACGTAAACTATAATAGGGATGAAAAAAACAACACTCCTTTTAGCAACTGTCGCCCTCTTGTTTGGCGGCAGTTTTGCAAATGCACAGAACACCGTGAAAGATCAAAACGCAACATTCAAAGTGGGCAGTGACCTCATGACACCAGAAGCCTTATGGGCCATGGGACGCATTGGTGGTGCCACAGCTTCACCAGACGGTAAACAAGTTGTCTACCAAGTAGGCTACTACAGTGTGAAACAAAACAAAAGTCAGCAGATGCTGTTCGTCATGGACGCAGACGGAAAAAACAAACGTCAGCTCACAACAGGACAGCAAAGCGAAACAGATGGCGCATGGATTGAGCAGGGACGACGAATCGCTTTCATCACAGGAGGCCAGCTTTGGTCAATGAATGCTGACGGAAGTGACCGAAAACAGCTCACAAACAGCAGCGTGGACATTGAGGGATTCAAGTTTTCACCAGACGAAAGAAAAGTCATCCTCATCAAGTCACTTCCCTATCATGGCACCATCCAAGCCAATCCTGCTGACCTACCACTGGCTACAGGACGGCTTGCTACAGACATGAACTACCGCCATTGGGACCACTATGTTGAAACAATCGCACACCCCTTCGTGGCAGACTACGACGGTTCAAGCATCAATGAAGGCGTAGACGTTTTGCAAGGCGAGCCTTTCGAGTGCCCAACCGCTCCTTTCGGAGGAACTGAACAGCTTGCTTGGAGTCCTGATTCAAAGTCCATTGCTTATACTTGTCGTAAGAAAGAAGGCGTACAATACGCCATTTCCACCGATACAGACATCTACTTGTATGATGTTGCTACACGCAAAACCAAAAACCTTTGCAAGCCATCTGGCTACAAAGAACCTGCCATCGATGCCACGAAATCGATGAAGAATCAAGCGGTGAATCATCAACCGGGCGACATGAATGTAGGTTACGACACCAATCCTCAGTTCTCTTCCAACGGCAAATACATTGCTTGGCAGAGCATGGCGCACAATGGTTATGAGAGCGACCGCAACCGCTTGTGCGTCTATACCCTTGCGGATGGAACGAAAAACTATGTCACCGAACAGTTTGACAGCAATGTAGACGCATATTGCTGGGGCAATGACAACAACACGTTCTACTTCATTGGGGTATGGCATGGCAAGACACATGTCTATCAAACCAACCTGAAAAGCCAAATCAAGCAACTCACTGACGGACAATACGACTACGGTAGCTTGCAGCTGTTGGGCCGTAAGGGACAGCTACTCGTTACGCGCCACTCGATGTCACACCCAGATGATTTGTTTGTTCTCACTCCGTCAAAGAAGGAAAAGTGTTCACAAGTGACACAAATAACAGATGAAAACAAACATATCTTTGATCAATTGGCCATTGGAAAAGTTGAAGAGCGTTGGACAAAGACAACAGATGGCAAGGACATGCTCAGCTGGATCGTTCTTCCTCCACACTTCGATGCCAACAAGAAATACCCTACTCTGCTGTTCTGTGAAGGTGGTCCGCAAAGTCCAGTCAGTCAGTTCTGGAGCTATAGATGGAACTTACAAATCATGGCAGCACACGGATATATCGTTGTTGCACCCAACCGTCGTGGCCTTCCGGGCTTCGGTTCGGCATGGAACGAAGAGATTTCTGGCGATTGGACAGGACAATGCATGAATGATTACCTATCGGCCATCGACGACGCAGCAAACAATCTTCCATACGTGGACAAAGACCGATTGGGAGCTGTTGGTGCCTCTTTCGGTGGATTCTCGGTTTATTATCTTGCCGGTCATCATGACAAACGATTCAAATGTTTCATCTCTCACGATGGCGCATTCAACCTTGAGAGCATGTATACTGACACCGAAGAGGCCTGGTTCTCTAACTGGGAATACGAAGATGCTTATTGGAACAAAGACCAAACAGCCAATGCGAAGCGCACATACCAAAACAGTCCACATCAGTTTGTTGACAAATGGGACACACCTATCCTCTGCATTCATGGTGAAAAGGACTATCGTATCAACGCCAATCAGGGCATGGGAGCCTTCAATGCTGCCCGTTTGCGCGGCATTCCAGCCGAACTACTCATCTTCCCTGATGAGAACCACTGGGTGCTGAAACCGCAAAACGGCATTCTTTGGCAGCGCACTTTCTTCAACTGGTTAGACCGCTGGCTGAAGAAATAATGCCCTTGTGCCAACC
>CAMQBP010000028.1 GCA_946999025.1 uncultured Prevotella sp.
AGAGCACCTGACTGTTAATCAGGGGGTCGTTGGTTCAAGCCCATCTTGAAGCGCAGAGAGCGGAAATCCTTTTTAACGGGGTTTCCGTTCTTTTTGGGTAGAAAAACGTGGAAAAATTAGGAGATAGTGGCGCAATTGATTTGCACGAGTTGTTAGCTTTTGGCGCATTTTTTTAACAATTGTAATCTATGAGTAGTATAGCTGATTATTTGTGTTTGTTTGGTTTCATCATCTTAGTTGTGTTGATTCTGCTTTGGGCATTCAAGCCAGGTCAATTCTTGAAAGCAAGTATTAAAAAAGGAGAGAAGCTTGGTTTGAGCCAGAAGCACTCTCAAATATCGAACGATGATTACAAAGGGATGTCCACATCTGAATTGCTGGAAGCGCTGTTGCGAAAATTTCAGTGCCAGGTTGAGAGGGATGAGGATGGAAATTATATCGCAAAATACCAGGGGGAAACATTCTTGATTTGTATCATGGGTGATATGCCAATGTTGAATATATGGGATTATAGATGGCTGGAGTTCTCGTTAGATAATTTGGAAGAAGTAGCATGTGTGCAAAGAGCCATCAATACATCAAATCAAAGGGATTTCTGTACTGCGGTATACGTTATAGATACAGATGAAAACGTGTTGACCGTCAACTCCAATAGAACGTGTATACTCACTCCAGATGTTCCGCATGTGGAAGAGTTGTTCCAATCATTGCTCGATTCTTTCTTTGTTCAACATCATGGTCTGGTGATTGATTTCAACAAAGAGAAGGTGAAAATGGGATTAAAGGTTACATGATTCCCTGTGCCATTGAATGGAGAAAAACGGTGATTCATAAATGAAGTTCATCTGAGAGGAACTGCTAATCTCTCAGACGAACTTGACGTAATAAAGGCGAAAGTTTTGCATCGTGGTTTCGTCTTCCTTTCGAAGGCGAATGCACTCTTTTCTTTAGCGATAAACTTTCCCAATTATATTCTTATCGCTTTTCCATCTTGATGATGGATTCATCGTACACGTTGTGCTCGTCAGGGCTGTGCAGAGGCTTCCATACCTGTGCTAAGAACGGATTTCGTTTGGCTTCCTCGTCGTAATTCCACGGCATGGGGAAGCACTCGGGGCACCAGTGACCACCTAATAGTACCAGTCGGGGAGAGGCTTTGAAACGATGCCCAACGGCGCATTGCCATTCCAACTGGGTGGTCAGGTCACCGCGCACCATCTGCTTGGACAGGCACTTTCCGCCCCTGAATGCAGCCGCTTGCCGCATATCTTCTATGTCCAGTTCATCTTTTGGTTTCGACTCGTCATATCCATGATCCAACATCACGGGCTGAAGCGATGGGTGATACAGTTTAAACTCGTCCCAACCCGGAATGTCCCTCCATGCGTCCATGCTGCCATAGAAGGCCGTGATGCGAGGCTCGATGTTGTGCTTCGTCCAATATAACGGTCCCAAGGGCTTTTTGGCGGTGGGCTTCAACACCAGATGTTTGATGAGGCTGGAAGGGACAAAGCCCCCTAATTTCATCTTCAACGGAGCTTTTTCAGCCATTTCTTGAATGAATTGGTCTATCTTTCCACTTCTGAAATGCAGGTACGATTCAAGGATATCAGAATCGGTGTACCACTGTCCGTGGAAGTTGCGCAGCACAAACCAGTTGGGTTCGGTGAGGTCTTTGAGGTTTCCTAAGTTCAAAGCCGTGAAGGTGTATTGCATAAACGCCCAGTTAACGGTGCGATATTCCGCTCCTCCGCCAATGTTGTAGATGCGGCACCAAAAGTCATCGGGCAGGTCTTGATTGCACACATGCGACAGCAGTACGCCCGAATCCTTGGCCGTCACCCATTCCAACACACCGTTCAGGGGTTGGTGAAACATGATGGGGTCTAATGTGTTGAGAATGGAAGGGTATAAGATGCCCGTTTGTCGGAGCGACACCCAATGCTTCAACCCCGATTCGATGACCTCTCTTTCGGCCAAGGCTTTCGACAGAGCGTAGATGTCATAAATGCTAATCTTGATGGGGTCGCCCACACGTCCCCAGTGAATGGGATCATTGCGGTCGCCCGTTTGCGCCACCGTTCCGATGTATACCAGGTGAACCCGGTCGGGGTTGGGCTGTGCCTTGATAGCTCTGATGATGTTTTTCACCGCCCCCACGTTAACCTGCATGGTCTTTTGCGGATAATAATCGGCTGCCGGCGACACCATTCCGCCCACATGCAGCACATAATCGGCATTCGTCACCCCTCGCAGCACGTCGTCGTAATGCGTCAAATCGCCATAAATAACTTCCACACCCGGCAGCGAAGCGTAGGGTGCAATGGCCTTACGGTCGTTCTCGGTGGGTAATACCAGCAAGCGAATGTCAAATTCGTCACGCCGTTTCAATAGCGGTTTCAAACCCTCTGACCCCATGTGTCCGGTGGCACCTGTGAGGAAAATCGTCTTTTTTTGCATCATTCTCATCAAGATTTGGTTGTTGAGCACTCCTTGCAAAATTACAATAAATAATGGTAATATCAACTGTATTTTGTGCAAATTCGTCGCGCGTGGATGGTTGCGATGTGCCATCACTTTGATGCGACGCCTTGCCGTAGCGCATTATTATGATGTGAAAATTTCGTGAATAATCGCCGTTTTATTTGGATATTTCGCTGAAAACATCTAACTTTGCACCGTTCAGTGGAATGAGGGGCTTCGCAGAAAGCTCCTCATTTTATTTTGAATACGGCCGGCATCGCTGCGTGGAAGATGCTTGGCACGAGCGGAAAGAATATATAGTACTAATTAAATATATATGATTGATAGAAGTGTCGTAAAAGGATTGGTTGAAGATTGGCTTCAGGACAAAGACTATTTCTTGGTGGATGTTGAGGTCAGTAAAGACGACAAGATTGTTGTTGAGATCGACCATGCAGACGGCGTGTGGATTGAAGACTGCGTGGAATTGAGCCGGTACATTGAAGACCGACTGAACCGTGACGATGAAGACTATGAGTTGGAAGTAGGCTCGGCCGGATTGGGTCAACCTTTCAAGGTGCTACAGCAGTACGTCAATTTCATAGGAAAAGAGGTCGAGGTGCTTGATGGCGACGGACTGAAATATCGAGGTGTGTTGAAATCGGTAGAGGACAACGACTTTGTTGTGACCGTTGACGAGAAGGTGAAGGTGGAAGGCAAAAAACACCCTCAGCTACAACCCGTAGACCATACTTTTCAGATGGACAAGGTAAAGTATACCAAGTACCTCATCAGCTTTAAATAATGAGGCGGAAACTGATCATTGAATGAAACTAATATATAACATATAACGCTATGGCAGCAAGAAAGAATGTAGAAGAAACCATCAGCATGATTGACACCTTTCGTGAATTTAAAGACACGAAAAACATCGACCGTGCCACATTGGTAAGTGTGTTGGAGGAAAGTTTCCGCAACGTGCTCGCCAAGATTTATGGTAGCGATGAGAATTTTGACGTTATCGTGAATCCTGATAAGGGTGACTTCGAAATATACCGCAACCGCATCGTTGTACCCGATGGTGAGGTGGCAGATGAAAATAAAGAAATATCGCTGAAAGAGGCTCGCGAGATTGAAGACGACTACGAAGTGGGTGAAGAGGTTTCTGAGCTGATTAACTTTGCCCAGTTTGGCCGCCGTGCCATCTTGAATCTTCGTCAGACATTGTCTTCAAAAGTGCTGGAGCTGGAAAACGACTCGTTGTACAATAAGTACAAGGATCGCGTGGGACAGGTTATTTCCGGTGAGGTTTACCAGATATGGAAGCGCGAGGTGCTGTTGGTAGACGATGAGAACAACGAGCTGATACTGCCCAAGTCAGAGCAGATTCCGGCCGACCAATACCGCAAGGGCGAGACCATCCGTGCCGTCATCCTGCGGGTGGATAACGAGAACAACAACCCTAAGATCATCCTCTCGCGTACCAGTCCAGTATTTCTGGAACGACTGTTGGAGGCCGAGGTGCCTGAGATTAACGACGGACTCATCTCTATTAAGAAGATAGCCCGCATGCCAGGCGAGCGTGCGAAGGTGGCCGTGGAGAGCTACGATGACCGTATTGACCCGGTAGGTGCCTGCGTTGGCGTGAAAGGCAGTCGTGTGCACGGCATCGTACGCGAGTTGTGCAACGAGAATATCGACGTGATTAACTACACGTCAAACATCAAACTGTTCATTCAGCGTGCGTTGAGCCCCGCCCGCATCAGCAGCATTAACCTGGATGAGGAGAACCGCAAGGCTGAGGTTTACTTGCAACCCGAAGAGGTGAGCCTGGCAATTGGCCGAGGAGGACTGAACATCAAGTTGGCTTCCATGCTGACAGAATTTACCATCGACGTGTTCCGCGAAGTATCAGATGCCGACGCTGACGAGGATATCTACTTGGAAGAGTTTGATGACGAAATCGATCAATGGATCATCGACGCTATCAAAGGCATCGGTCTTGATACGGCTAAGCAGGTGTTGAACGCACCTCGTGAAATGTTAATCGAGAAAGCCGACTTGGAGGAAGAAACCGTCGATCACCTGATACAGGTATTAAAATCAGAATTTGAACAGTAACACCCCGTGACGTATGCAGCCCTCCGCGAACGAGGACGCTGTAGAAAAGCTTCTGCAAACGGGCAGAACAGTTGGGAGTGTGAACATCAATAAGAACAAGAGTTAAATAATTATCAATGAGCATCAGATTAAACAAAGCATTACGTGAATTAAACATAGGACTTCAAACGGCAGTTGAATTCCTTGAAAAGAAAAGTGAGCTGGGAGAGGTGAAGGGCGAGCCGAGCTTCAAGCTGAGCGACGCACAATACCAAGCCCTGGTAGAGGCTTTCAAGCAAGACGCAGAGGTGCGCAATCAGGCGGAAAAGATTTTCCAGAAGAAGCCCAAAGAAAAGAAACGCACTCCCGAGGCAAAGGAAGAGCGTGTTGAAGAAGTAGTCGAGACAGCTTCATCGCAACAGCGATATAAGCCCCTCGGCAAGATCGACTTGAGCGTATTCGATAAGAAGCCTGCCGCTAAGAACGCTGTTGCTCAAGACGATCAAAAGGCATCCGAGTCGCAAGAAGAACCGACGAAGAAGGCTGCTGCCGTCAGCCCTGAGCCTGAAAAAGAAAAAGTAGAGAAGCCTGCGGAAACACCAAAGGCAGAACCATCTGTGGTGAAAGAAAGCAAGAAGGACGACCAGAAAGCGAAGGCTAAGACCGAGTCGCCAACTGTAAAGAAGGCGCAAGCGGACAAGAAACAAGAGTCTGACGAGCGTGTTAAACCACAGGAAAGTGACAAACCACAGGAAAGTGTTGAACCGCAGGTAAGTGATAAACCGCAGGAAGTTGATGAACCACAGGAGAGTGAAGAATCTCAAAGCGGTGGAAGTGAACTCTTCCAAACCAAGGGTGAGTTGCGCTTGCAAAATGCGCCCAAGGTGAATGTGCTGGGTAAAATAGACCTAAGCACCATCAACCAGAGTACTCGACCCAAGAAGAAAACCAAGGAAGAGCGTCGCAAAGAACGTGAAGAAAAACGAGGCGATGGACGCAAAAAGCGGGTTCGCATCAACCAACAGCGTGTTGACATCAATGCTGCTTCCCGACAAATTGGAAACAATGGCGGTGGCAATGCGAACAAGTCTGCGTATGCTGACGGTCGAAACGCCAATAAGAAAAATCGAAAGGGCAGAGGACGTAACCAGAAACCCTTGGAGGTGAACGAGGAAGAGGTAGCACGCCAGGTAAAAGAAACGCTGGCCAGACTTACCAGTAAGGGCACCCAGAACAGGAAGGGTGCTAAATACCGTAAGGAAAAACGTGATGCAGTGCAAGAACGTATGAGTGCGGAAGCAAGGGCAGAACGTAAGGAAAGCAAGACACTGAAGCTTACCGAATTTGTAACAGTCAGCGAATTGGCTACCATGATGGATGTGGATGTCAACAAACTCATTGGAACTTTGATGAGCATTGGTGTGATGGCATCTATCAATCAGCGGTTGGATGCCGAGACCATCAACTTGGTTGCCGATGAGTTTGGCTTCAAGACCGAATATGTGAGTGCAGAGGTTCAAGAGGCTGTCGCTGAAGAAATCGACGACGAGAACGACCTGTTACCTCGCGCACCCATCGTTACCGTGATGGGACACGTAGACCATGGTAAGACATCTCTGTTGGATCACATCCGAAACACCAATGTGATTGAAGGCGAGGCCGGTGGCATTACCCAGCACATCGGAGCTTACAATGTAAAGTTGGAGAATGGAAGGTACATCACATTCCTGGATACTCCTGGTCATGAGGCCTTCACTGCCATGCGTGCTCGCGGTACGCAGGTGACGGATATCGCCATCATCATCATCGCAGCCGATGACAGTGTGATGCCTACCACCAAGGAGGCCATTGCCCATGCACAGGCTGCCAACGTACCCATGGTGTTCGCCATCAACAAGATTGACAAGCCCGGAGCCAACCCAGATAAGATTCGTGAAGACTTGGCTCAAATAAACTTGCTGGTTGAAGAGTGGGGTGGAAAATACCAATGTCAGGAAATCAGTGCGAAAAAAGGTATAGGTGTCAACGAATTGTTGGAGAAAGTACTCCTTGAGGCCGACATGCTTGACTTGAAAGCCAATCCCAATCGCAGGGCGACGGGTAGCATCATCGAGTCGAGTTTGGACAAGGGACGTGGATATGTCTCTACGGTTTTGGTTAGCAATGGTACGCTGCGTGTGGGTGATGACATCATCGCCGGGACGAGCTGGGGACGCATCAAGGCCATGTTCAACGTGCGCAACCAGCGTATTGAGTCAGCCAAACCTGCCGAACCTGCCATCATTCTCGGACTGAACGGTGCGCCCACGGCCGGTGATCAGTTCCATGTGCTGGAAACAGAACAAGAGGTTCGTGACATTGCCAACAAGCGTACGCAGCTGCAACGTGAGCAGGGTTTGCGTACACAGAAGCGTCTCACGCTGAGTGACGTCTCGCATCGTATTGCTCTTGGTTCATTCAAAGAACTGAACATTATCGTCAAAGGTGACACCGATGGTAGTATCGAGGCATTGAGTGACTCGTTTATTAAGATGTCTACCGAGAAGATTAACGTCAATGTTATCTTCAAGTCGGTAGGTCAGATCAGTGAAAGCGATGTCACCTTGGCAGATGCTTCCGACGCTATTATTGTGGGCTTCCAGGTTCGTCCGTCTGCTTCTGCCCGTAAACTGGCCGAACAGAACGGTGTTGAAATCAACACCTACTCCGTCATCTACGACGCCATTGATGACGTGAAGTCGGCTATGGAAGGCATGCTTGACAAGGTGACCAAGGAGGTAGTCACTGGTGAGGTTGAGGTAAAGCAAGTCTACAAGATTTCAAAGGTGGGAACCGTAGCTGGTGCCATGGTTACCGATGGAAAGGTACACCGCTCAGACAAAGCTCGAGTTGTTCGCGACGGAATCGTTGTTCACACTGCTGCTATCAATGCGTTGAAGCGCTATAAGG
Organism: uncultured Prevotella sp.; assembly: GCA_946999025.1. Lineage (GTDB taxonomy): Bacteria > Bacteroidota > Bacteroidia > Bacteroidales > Bacteroidaceae > Prevotella. The sequence goes on from CAMQBP010000028.1 coordinate 7,513, forward strand.
ACGATGTGAAGGAAGTGGCAACTGGTTTCGAGTGTGGTATCAGTCTGGTTAATTTCAATGATATCCAGGAAGGTGACATCATAGAAACCTTTACAGAAATAGAAGTAAAGCAAACGTTGTAAGTTTGAGCGCGCGAGTTTTGAGTTGATAAGTTCTTGAGTTGATAGGTTTTTGCGTTCGTAAGCATTTAAGTTTATGAACCCTTGACCACCAACAACTCGTCAACTCATAAACTCATAAACTCATAAACTCATCAACTAATCATATCATCTATTGCAGGGGCGTCCATGAAACATCAGGGAGTTCCTGCATTTACATTTATGGAAGAAGTAAATAACACGAACAACGAATACGTCAAGAAGCTGACCGAACAGAAGTACGAGTTTGGCTTTACCACTGACGTTCATACCGAGATTATAGAGAAGGGGCTCAATGAGGATGTCATTCGGCTCATTTCCGACAAGAAAGGAGAGCCGGAATGGATGCTCGAATTTCGCCTGAAAGCGTATCGACATTGGCTGACAATGACACAACCCTCATGGGGACATGTGACGTTGCCCGACATGAATTACCAAGAAATTTCCTATTATGCCGACCCAATGGCGAAGAAACCAGCCAACAAGGAGCTTGATCCAGAATTGGAAAAGACGTTCGACAAGCTGGGCATTCCATTGGAAGAACGATTGGCACTCAGTGGAACGGCCGTTGATGCCATCATGGACTCTGTGTCTGTGAAGACCACCTTCAAGGAAAAGCTGAAGGAGAAAGGCGTCATTTTCTGTTCCATGGGCGAGGCCATCAAGGAGCATTCTGCCTTGGTGCGCCAGTACTTAGGTACGGTAGTTCCTTATCATGACAATTTCTTCGCAGCCCTGAACAGCGCTGTTTTCAGTGATGGATCGTTCGTTTTCATCCCCAAAGGCGTGCGCTGTCCCATGGAATTAAGTTCGTATTTCCGCATCAACGCGCGCAATACCGGACAGTTTGAACGAACGTTGATTGTGGCTGAAGACGATGCGTATGTGAGTTATCTCGAAGGCTGCACCGCTCCAATGCGTGATGAGAATCAACTTCATGCCGCAATCGTGGAGATCATTGTGATGAACAATGCCGAGGTAAAATACTCAACTGTTCAGAATTGGTATCCCGGAGACGAACATGGCAAGGGCGGAGTGCTCAACTTAGTCACCAAAAGGGGCGATTGTCGGGGAGTCAACTCCAAGCTCTCGTGGACGCAAGTGGAGACAGGTAGTGCCATTACATGGAAATATCCATCTTGTATCTTGCGTGGAGACGGCTCGCAGGCCGAGTTTTATTCGGTGGCAGTGACCAATCATCATCAAGAAGCCGACACGGGTACGAAGATGATTCACATGGGAAAGAACACCACGAGCACCATCATTTCAAAGGGAATCAGTGCCGGACACAGCCAGAATTCCTATCGAGGATTGGTTCGTGCAACCGCCAATGCTGACAATGCGCGCAACTACAGCTCGTGCGACAGTCTGCTGTTGGGAAGCGAATGTGGCGCTCATACGTTCCCCTATATGGACATTCATAACGACAGTGCCATCGTTGAGCATGAGGCCACGACAAGCAAAATCAGTGAAAACCAGCTCTTTTATTGCAATCAACGGGGCATTCCTACGGAAGATGCCGTTGGCCTGATTGTCAATGGATATGCCAAGGAAGTATTAAACAAGTTGCCGATGGAGTTCGCTGTCGAGGCGCAAAAGTTGCTTTCCGTCTCGCTGGAGGGCACCGTTGGATAAACCGATTTATATCAAAAGAAACATTATGTTAGAGGTAAAGAATTTACATGCCACCATCAACGGCAAAGAAATATTGAAAGGAATCAATCTTGTCATCAAGACAGGAGAAGTACATGCCATCATGGGACCTAACGGTTCGGGCAAGAGTACCTTGAGCGCAGTGCTCGTGGGCAATCCGATGTACGAGGTTACGCAGGGCGAAGTGACGTTCAATGGCAAAGACCTGTTGGCCATGGCGCCAGAAGATCGCGCACACGAGGGGTTGTTTCTCTCATTCCAATATCCTGTGGAAATCCCCGGTGTGTCCATGACTAATTTCATGCGGGCAGCCATCAACGAGAAGCGAAAGTATCAAGGACTGGAGCCGATGAGTGCCGGCGACTTCATCAAGTTGATGAAGGAAAAGCGAAAGGTGGTTGAGTTAGATAGCAAACTGTCCAACCGCAGCGTGAACGAAGGATTCAGTGGCGGAGAGAAAAAACGCAACGAAATCTTCCAAATGGCGATGCTCGAGCCTACGCTCTCCATTCTCGATGAGACGGATTCGGGCTTGGATGTAGACGCTCTTCGCATAGTTGCCGAAGGTGTCAACAAGCTGAAGAGGCCCGATACCAGTACCATTGTCATCACACATTACGACCGTTTGCTCGATTTAATCAAGCCCGACATCGTTCATGTGCTGTTCAATGGGCGCATTGTGAAGACTGGAGGGCCTGAATTGGCCAAGGAAATCGAAGACAAAGGGTACGACTGGATTAAGGCGGAGGCAGAATGATGAACAGTGAGAAACAATATGTCGACCTGTATGCGGATGCCCGCGCCATGATCTTTCAGCATGGTTCGCCCGTGATGAACGACGTTCGTGACGCTGCCTTCGAAGATTTTAAGCGCCAAGGCTTCCCCTCACGCAAGGTTGAACGCTATCGCTATACGGATATGGCGGCGTTGTTTGAACCCAATTATGGATTGAACCTCAACCGGCTGGATATCCCCGTAAAACCCTATGAGGCTTTCAAGTGCAGCGTACCCAATTTGAGTACTTCGCTTTACTTCATCGTCAACGACGCTTTCCACGCCAAGGCACTTCCCAAAGCGACGCTTCCTGAAGGCGTCATCGTAGACTCATTGCGGAAGGTGGCCGACACGCATCCGCAATTGGTGAGCAAGTATTATGCCCAACTGGCCGAGACAAAGGGCGATGCCATCACGGCGCTGAACACCATGCTGGCGCAAGATGGCCTCTTTATCTATGTGCCCAAGCGGGTTAAGATTGACCGTGCAGTCCAGGTGGTCAACCTCCTTCGCTCGGATGTCGACCTGATGGTGAACCGACGGGTGCTCATCGTGCTGGATGAAGGAGCCGAGGCCAAGTTCCTTTTCTGCGACCACACCATGGACGACAAGCATTTTCTTGCTACGCAAGTAATCGAGGCTTATGTGGGCGAGAATGCCTCGCTCGACCTTTATTGCATGGAAGAAACGCACGGACACAATACCCGCGTGAGCAACGTGTATGTGGAACAGCAGGCCAATAGCCGCTTCAATCACAACGTGCTCACGCTGCACAATGGCACCACGCGCAACCAACTCAACTTGGTGTTTCGTGGCGAAGGGGCGTCTTGTTGCTGTAACGGTTGCGTCATTGCCGACAAGAAGCAGCATGTGGACAACAATACGTTCATCCGTCATGCCGTGCCTCACTGCGAAAGTCATGAACTGTACAAGTACGTTCTCGATGGGCAGGCCACGGGAGCCTTCGCCGGTAGGGTGCTTGTAGAGAAGGGAGCGCAGAAGACCAACTCGGAGATGCGCAACCAAAACCTCTGCACCACGAAGCAGGCGCGCATGTACACCCAGCCTGAGTTGGAGATTTATGCCGACGATGTGAAATGTGGTCATGGTTCTACCGTGGGTCAACTCAACAACCAGGCCATGTTCTACATGCGCCAACGCGGCATCAGTGAGCAGGAAGCCAAGCTGCTGTTGGAGTTTGCCTTCATCAATGAGGTGGTCGACAGCATGCAGCTCGAACCCTTGAAAGACCGTCTGCACTACTTGGTTGAGAAGCGCTTCAGAGGCGAACTCGACAAGTGTGCGGGATGTAGAAATTGTTAATCAGCCCATCATTGCCTCCCCCAGATGCTCTCAAAAGCAAACTTGGGCGGAGGTTTTTTCGTGAACGTTCAAACCAATCATTCGTGACAGGCCCAATAGAAAGTCGGCTCCAATCGACCTTGTGACCAGTCCCATCCATACATTTTCATTCTATGTACGATATTTCTTCTATCCGTCAGGATTTTCCCATCCTCTCCCGAAAGGTCTACGACAAGCCTTTGATTTACTTGGATAATGCGGCCACCACGCAGAAACCCTTGTGCGTGTTGGATGCCATGCGTGACGAATACCTCAACGTCAACGCCAACGTCCACCGTGGCGTGCACTGGATGTCGCAGCAGGCCACCGAGCTTCACGAGGCTGCCCGCGAGACGGTGCGCCGTTTCATCAATGCCCGCTCTGCCGCCGAGGTGGTTTTCACCCGAGGCACCACCGAGGGCTTGAACCTCATCGCCGCCACCTATTGCGGGGCGTTCATGCGCGAAGGCGATGAAGTAATCGTCTCTGCCATGGAGCATCATTCCAACATTGTGCCTTGGCAGTTGCAGGCACAGCAAAGAGGCATCGTGCTCAAAGTGGTTCCGATGACCGATGCGGGGGAGCTGATGCTCGACGAATACGAAAAGTTGTTTACCGACAAGACCAAATTGGTGAGCCTCACGCAGGTGAGCAATGTGCTGGGTACCGTCAATCCCGTGAAGCAGATGACGGCCACGGCGCATGCACATGGCGTGCCGGTGGTGATAGACGGTGCGCAGAGTGCGCCCCATTTCAAGGTAGACATGCAAGATATTGATTGCGATTTCTTTGTTTTCAGCGGCCACAAGGCATACGGCCCCACGGGCATTGGCGTGCTGTATGGTAAGGAAGAATGGCTCGACCGCTTGCCACCCTATCAGGGAGGAGGCGAGATGATCAGCCATGTGTCGTTCGACAAGGTTTCTTTCGAGCGACCGCCATTGAAGTTCGAGGCGGGCACACCCGATTACATTGCCACGCATGGGTTGGCCGTTGCGCTCGATTACCTGTCATCCTTGGGCATGGACAACATAGCCCAGCACGAACACGAGCTGACTACCTATGCCCTTGAGCGCATGCAGGCCATCCCTGGGATGCGCATCTTCGGAGGGGCGGCCCGTCGCGATGCGGTCATCAGCTTTCAGGTTGGCCACATCCACCACATGGATATGGGCACCTTGTTGGATAGGCTCGGCATCGCGATACGCACGGGGCACCACTGCGCGCAGCCGCTGATGCAGCGGTTGGGCGTTTTAGGAACGGCGCGCGCCTCTTTCGCTTTGTACAACACACGCGAAGAGGTGGACCAATTGGTTGCGGGCATTGAGCGCGTCAGTCGGATGTTCTGATCAGAACGCTTGTTTGCATTTCCACAAGGCGTTCAACAGCCACAGGCAGCAAACCACGCGCGCGGCGAACGGCGCTTCGATGGGAAACACGGTCATCACGAATGCCAGTTGGGCATTCAGCAGCAACAGTGTCTGCCGCGTGTTCACCTCACGTTCCATCACTTTGGCGTAATAACGCCGCAAAAGTTCTATCGGCATCAATAATTTACCGATGACGTGCTGATAAGAGATTCGTGCCGAGGGTGTGCTTTCTGATAAAAGAATGTTCTTTTCCATTGTCGTTCGTATTTGATGGTTCATGTTCTGTTTGATACGGCAAAAGTACGACAAGAGTTGGAACTCATTTTTCCATACTAAATAAAGGTAGTTAATACTTGTTGTAGGTTAACTTTATTTCACACATAGAGGATGCACAACACTTTGAAATCTCATTTTTACCCCAACCTCATCGAGGCTGGATGCGACGAGGCGGGCCGTGGCTGTTTGGCCGGAAGTGTGTTCGCCGCCGCCGTCATCCTGCCGCCCAACTATGACAATGCGGACCTGAACGACTCGAAACAGCTCTCGCGCAAAAAGCGCGACGCATTGCGCCAAACCATCATCCACGATGCCGTGGCATGGGCTGTGGGCGAGGTGACACCGCAGGAGATTGACGAAATCAACATCCTGCGCGCCAGTTTCCTGGCCATGCACCGTGCGTTGGACCAGCTCACCACACGCCCGCAGGCCATCATCGTGGACGGAAACCGCTTCACGCCTTATCATGATTTGCCCTATACCACTATTATAAAAGGTGACGGCAAGTATCAGGACATAGCCGCAGCCAGCATCTTGGCCAAGACATTTCGGGATGATTACATGGACAGGCTGGCGCAAGAATACCCGCAATACGACTGGCAATCGAACATGGGCTACCCCACACGCAAGCATCGGGAGGCCATCCGTGTGTATGGCATCACACCCTATCACCGCCGTTCGTACAACCTATTGGGCAGTGCAGAGCTATCCTTAGATTTCTGATGCACTGCCTTTTGACCAGCTGATGCACGTTGCATCACGCTTGTCTTACAAGGCAGCGTGCTTTTGCTTGATATGCGTTGGCTTCTGATGCTTGAATGCTTAGCTTGCTGTGGATAGGAGGAAACCAGCATGAACACATCCTCGTCAACTCGTCAACTTGTTAACTTGTCAACTCACCAACTTAGAAACTAAAAAACTAAAAAACTCACAAACTAAAAAACTCAAGAACTAACAACTTAAAAACTTAGAAACTCAAAAACTCACAAACTACTTCCCCATGCGATTAGAAAAATTCGGAAACGAACTCGAGTTGCTGCTGTTGCTCACCGACAACAATAACTACACCGCCCAGCAGTTGGCCGACAGGCTGCACGTCACGCGGCGCAACCTCTATTATTATCTTGACTATCTGCGCAACAGTGGGTTTCAGGTCATCAAGACTGGAGCCTATTACCGACTGGATCCCAATAGTAAGTTTTTTAGGCGACTGCACGACAACATCGTTTTCACCAAGGAAGAAGCCGCTTACTTGCGCCGAATGCTGGAGGCCAGCAACAAGAAAGACCTCATCTTGGCTACCCTTAAAACCAAACTCGACCGCTATTACAGTTTAGAAGGGTCGTTCTCACCAGCCGCCTTGAAGCGCATCCACAACAACGTGCGCACCTTGAAAGAGGCCATGGAGACACAGAGCGTCGTGGTGCTCAGGGGCTACTCGTCGCCCCACAGCAAGACCGTTTCTGACCGTGTGGTGGAGCCTTACCTGCTGATGAACGACGATTTGGACGTGCGGTGCTATGAGATGCAGTCGGACATGTGCAAAACGTTCAAGGTGTCGCGCATCAAGAGCGTTGAGGTGATGGATGTTTTTTGGATGAACCAGGCCAAGCACCGCGACCTGTTCACGGATATTTTCATGTTCAGTGGCGACGAAAAGCTGCCCGTGAAACTGCGCTTGGGGCAGTTGGCATACAATCTTTTGCTGGAGGAATACCCGCAGTCGCACCCTTTCCTGGCTCCCGAGAAGGATGAGAAACACTGGATTTTCAAGGCCGACGTGGCCAGCTATCTGGGCATCGGACGATTTGTGTTGGGCTTGTTCCAAGACATCGAGGTTCTGCAAGACCAGCGTTTCAAGCA
>CAMQBP010000029.1 GCA_946999025.1 uncultured Prevotella sp.
ATGAGAAAAATTTTACTTAGTTTGGCCGCTATTGGCCTGTGTGGCGTTGTTGCAACAGCGCAAACATTTAAAGATCCTGCTACTTATGCTCCAACGGCATCTGGCGAGCAACTCACCAACCTCTATTTGAATTCAGCTGTCCTGAACGGCGGAAAACCAGTGTATCCTGGCGGCGTTCAGGGTGACGCAAGAGGCATGGCTGTAGTAGGTGGCAAAATGTACGTGTGCAATAGAACACCAGAAGGTGTTTCGCATCTTGTAGAATTAGACGGAACTACTGGTGCTTTGCTTCGTACTATTGAGCTTCCTGAAGAGATGTGGAAAGACGGTGAGGCAAAGCTTGGCTTCATTGCCAATGACGTTCAAGCTGATAATGCTGGTCATCTTTTTGTTGCAAACATGGCTACTGATATGCGTGGCGAGGGTACTGCACACACATTAAGAATAAACTATGTGGACGTTTCGCAGAATCCTGTAACCTATAGGACTGTGTTTAATGCTACACTTCCTACAACCTTTGAAAAGAGCATGCGTGTAGATACTTATGATATCTACGGAGATATTCTAAATGGTAAGGGTATTATTATGTTGCCTATCAGTGGTAATGAGCCTGGAGCGGGTAATACTGTAATTAAGTATAAGGTGTCGAATGGTGTGGCAGATGTTGCTAATCCTCAGACAATCGTGTTGGCAGAATTTAATCCAAAGAAAGCTACTACAGCAGGTGCAGCACCTCGTATCAACATTCTTGACGACGAGTTGTTCTATCATGACGGTTTCTCAACTATGCCAATGCTTTATGATATGAACGGTAGCGTGGTTGATGGTTTCCAAAATAATGTTCCATTAACACCAGTAGCAACAGGCCAGAACGGTGTAACCGAGTTCGAACTTAACGGTTCTTACTACCTTATTGTGGCTTCTACCAACACCAATAACGACCCTCCTCAGGCATTTGACTTGTTTAAATTCAAGGACGATGGGCGCTCATTTGCAGACATGCAGCTGCTTTACCGTTTCCCAGAAGCAGGTTTAGGTGCAGTGTCTAATGCAGTAAGAACAGCTCTTCCACGTGTAGAAGTGGTAGAAGGAGCTGATGGACAGAAGAAAGCAAGGATTAATCTGTATGCATATCGTAACGGTTACGGAATATATGAATTTACAAATTCAACCTTAACAAGCGTTAAACTGCAGACAGCAGAAGGCTTAAACTTCACAGTTAATGGCCGTACGGTAACTGTAAATACTCAGGCAAAGGAAATTAATCTTTTTACTTTAGACGGACAGAAAGTTGCAACATCAGCTGATGGACGCACTGTAAAGGCACCTGCAAAGGGCGTTTATATGCTTAGCATTCAGGCAGCAGATGGTAGCAAGAAGGCAACAAAGATGGTGATAGACTAACGTTACAGAGAAGGGAGTGCGGTGTGAAGAGTAGCCGTTACTCTCTTCTTTTCATTACAATAGAAGTATACTCTTTATAACATATTATATACAGAAAAACACGATGAAGAAGATTTTACAAAGCTTCCTCCTGCTGTTGTTGTGTGTTAGTGCACAGGCAGGCGATGTGCTTATTGGTGGAAAAAGCTACAGTGTTGATACAACGGCTATGTTTAAAGCAGGTCCGGGTATGCAGTATATGGCGCTGGAGTTTAGAGGAAGTAGGCGTATGAACGCATTTTTTCTGAAGGTTGACCTGACAAATCCTTATATTAGCTATCGTGCCGCTATTGGTAACGACTCTATTTATGGAGGCGAACAGCCTACACGTGTGGCAGCACGTAAGAGTCGTGAGGGCTTTACCTATCTTGCAGGTACTAATGGCGACTTCTACAATACAACAGGTTATGTGGGTCTGCCTTGCGGCTATACAATGATTGATCATGAGATTGCTTATAACCCTGTGCAAGCTGGGCGCAGAATGGGTTTAGCTTTTGACGATAACAAAGTGCCGTACTTAGGTGGTATTGACTATACAGGAACATTGACAGTAGGTGGTAATAACTATTCAATTGCGCATATAAATCATTTGCGCCAGGCAGGAGAAATAGTGCTTTATAATCAGCATAACGGAGGTTATACACATACAAATCAATATGGTACTGAAGTGTTGGTAAAGCTTTCGGAGGGTTTTACTTGGGCTGTTAATAAAGTATTGGAAGCCAAAGTAGAAAAGATTGTCAAGAATAAAGGCAATATGAAGATTCCCGCAGGATATGCAGTGCTGTCGGGTCACGGTGCTGGTGCTGCCGCCTTAAATACACTAACTGAGGGCGCTATAGTAAAAATTGCGCTTAACATCACCTTAGATGGTGCTGTGAAACCATTCTCAGAGATTGTAGGTGGCGATACAAGAAGTGCGATAATCAGGGATGGAGTAGTGAGTACAGGCGACGTATGGAACGAGCTTCACCCGCGTACGGGTTTTGGTTATACAGCAGATAGAAAAACGGCTATTCACTGTGTAGTTGATGGTCGTAGCACGATCTCGACAGGAGCTTCAACAAAAGATTTGGCTGAAATTATGCAGTTTGTAGGTGCTGCTGATGCTATCAACTTAGATGGTGGAGGTTCAAGCTGTTTGTTCTTGAAAGATTTTGGTCCGATGAACAAGGTTAGCGATGGTCAGGAACGTGCTGTTTCAAATGGTATTTATGTGGTTTCTACAGCTCCTACCGATAATAATATCAGTGAGATTCGATGTGTAAAAGAGCGTGTTCGCCTACCTCGATATGGTGTTTATGCACCTTTGTACTATGGTTATAACCAGTATGGCGTTCTTGTTTCAAAGAATGTAGAGGGTGTTATACAAACAGTTGATCCTGCTGTAGGAAAAATTCTTGATGACGGCAGCTTCTTAGCATCAGGAACAAAGAGCGGTGAGATAACAGCAACATATAATGGTGCTACAACAAAAATTATTATAGAGCAGTTGGCTGAAAGCTCTGTTTCTATTCGTTTAGATTCTGTTTTGCTCGATAATAAGGTAGCTTACCCTATTGAAGTGCAAACAGAGGTAGAAGGAACCTTAATGGGGCTTTACCCCGGTGCGCTTACTTGGGAGGTTGATGACCCTACTGTTTGTACGGTTACAAATGGTGTTCTGCGTGGCTTAAAGAATGGAACAGCTATTGTTACAGGAACTTTGGGTACACACAGAGATCAGATAAAGGTGATGGTAGAGGTGGCAGAACAAAGTCCAAAGGTTGTTCTGCCTTTTACTAATGCGTCATGGAAAGTAACCACATCGTCTAATTTGAAGGGCCTTGTGAATACTCCTACAGAACAATCGATAAAGACAACTTTTACGTATAAGTCGGGACGTAATACTAATGTGGCTTATAATAATGAGGTTGCATTGTATAGTTTGCCTGACACGGTGAAGTTAGTGTTCAATCCTGGCGATATAAACGTACACAAATTAAGTATGCGTTTTAAAGAGAATAACGGAGGAATACAAACGATTAATAAAGAATTCACATCGTTCGAGAAGAATAAAGATAATACCATTAGCTTGGCATTGTCTGACCTGATGGAACATGCTAATGATCGTGGTGCCTATCCTCTGTTCTTCAATTTTATGCAGTTCTCCATAGGAGGTGCAGGAATGGTATCACAGAAAAGCTATGATTTAAAAATCAAGCAATTTGCTTTGATATATAAAAATGTGGCTACAAGTATCGTGAATCCTGTATTAGAACGTGGTGGAAAGCCTGTTGTTACAATGGCTGCAGGCAAGGGAGCACAGGTGACTCTTGACTTAGATAAGGAAGAAAATGTGCGTGTGGAAGTGGCTTCAGCTGCAGGAAGCGTGGTGCGTCAAAGCTATTGGGGACGAATTAAGAGTGGAACTTACATGCTTCCATTGAATGGTTTACCCAACGGTCTTTATATTATTACGGTATATCACGGCAAGAAGCATTCTACAGTAAAGGTGATGTGGAACTAATAACCAATTTGTAGGTGTAGTGCAGCCGCTGTTTTTGTCTGACTAAAATGATGAAGGCAGCGGCTGTAATGTATATTGTGTAATACTCTTTTGGTTAAAGTTTTCTCTCCGTCAAGGAAAAACTTTTTGCGGGAAAGTGGATGAAGTTAAGAAAAAAGATGTATCTTTGCATTCTACATCCTGGGCTTGTATGGATTTGACGGCAAGTCGAAATGGTATGTAAGCATGCGGAGCTTCGGTGGCTGGCTCCTAAATCTCAGTTATCAAAGAATTAATTGGCGAAAATAATTACGCTCTCGCTGCTTAATCGAAGTATAGTAGATTATTAGCTTTATTCCGTCATTAGATGATGGAACGAGACACTGCTCCAAGGATGTTGTTCCGAATCTGAGGGTCAAGCGGTGCAGGTAAATCGGAAATAGCTCGTGTACGCCTCGGCGCATGGGTGAAATTTAGAGGATAAGGTCGCAGTTGGTGGTTCAGGTCTTGCTGTGGCACGAAAACCGAAGGCTGAAATAAGCATGTAGAAAACGTATGGTTTCCTTGTGCGGACCGGAGTTCGAATCTCCGCAAGTCCACTAAAGGGTGGTTCTATAAATTACCACCGTAAAGTATTTTGTATGTTGAACGGTTAACGTTTTGTCATCTTGCGGTCTCTTTTTGGTTCAATTTACTTGTTCGTTCAGTCGTATAGCTCGCTATACTCCTTTACTCACAAACAAATTGACCACAAAAACAATCTCGCAATCTGACAAAGCTAATTTATAGAACCGCCCTAAAAATAAAAGACTGGCAGCTGCTTTGGCGGCTGCCAGTCTTTTGACGTTTTAGGTTGTTGATGGATGCCTGTTATTTGTCATCCCGAAGCAATATAGCTGTTTTAGTGGGATGATTTTCGTTTGTCCCTCAAGGTGCAAGCTCTTTTCTTGGCACCTCATAAGAGTCAAATGCGTTTTTGGAGATCGTCGGTTATATTCGCTGTTGACACAATCTCTCCGTAGAAACATCGCCACTTTACAACGTTCGTGTGCTGTCGACTTAGTGGTATTCTTTCGTCTTCAGCTCTCCCCGCAGCACGGCAAGGGCGTTGTTGCTCATGGCCTGCATCTCGTCTTCGCCGGGATAGGTGATGACAGGTGCCAGAAAGTCTATGCGCTCTTTCAGTTTGTTTACCACATAGTCGGAATAAGCGATGCCTCCGGTGAGCAGGATGGCATCTACTTTTCCGTACAGCACGGCTGCCTCTGATGCGATGGCTTTGGCTGTGTGGAATAGCATGGCATCAAGAATGAGCTGCGCATGCTGGTCGCCCTGCTCGATGTGCTGTAGGATTTCTTTCACGTCGTTGGTGCCCAAATGCGCCCTGAGTCCTGTCTCAGTCGTGACGTTCTTGATGAGTTGCTCCATGGTGTACTTGCCGCTAAAACACAAGCGTATCAGGTCGGCCACTGGTAGTGATCCGGCTCGCTCGGGAGAGAAAGGTCCCTCGCCCCCCAAGGCGTTGTTGGCATCGATGGCTCGGCCATGGTCGTGGGCTGCAATGGAGATGCCGCCCCCCAGATGGCAGATGATGAGATTGAGGTCTTCATAGCGTTTACCGATGTCTCGTGCGTATCGTCGGGCGATGGCTTTCTGGTTTAGTGCGTGCCAGATACAATAGCGTGGTAAGAGGGGAGAGCCGCTAATCTTGGCCAAAGGCGACAACTCGTCCACCACGCCGGGGTCGGCAATCAAGGGCAGACAGCCGGGAATGGCCTTCGCAATGTCGTAAGCGATGAGGCAACCTAGGTCGCACGCATGCTGGTGTAAGGCGTTGCGTGTCAACTCGAGCATACGTTCGTTTACCTCATAGACCCCACTCTCCACAGGTTTGGCCAAGCCACCGCGACCGATGACGGCGTTGAAATTGAACGGAACCTCCATCTGCTTGAGGGTGTCTATGACCAGTTGTCGACGGTATTCCAGCTGATCCATGGGCTGGTCAAACTGGCTTAATTCGGCAACAGAGTGTTTGATGTTACGGGTGAACAGCATCTGTTCATCTTCAAAAACGGCTATCTTGGTGGATGTAGAGCCGGGATTGATGCTTAATATGTGGAACATAAATTGATTATTTCTGTAGGAATCAGGTGCAACGGCGTGCTAACAATGGAGGCAGGCCAGCGCTAGACTGTTGAATTTGGACATGACATCATCGCCTCTTGATGGGAGAACGACGGGGCATTGGGTGCCTTGCAGCATGCAAGCCGTTTCGCCATGGGCAAACAAGGTGATGGTTTTGTAGAACAAGTTGCCGGCTTCAATGTCCGGGAACACCAACGCATCGGCCGATCCCTGAATGGGTGAATCGATGTGTTTGACCTGCATGCTATGCAAGTTGCAGGCCACCTTCAAATCGAGCGGGCCGTCTACGATGCAAGGTCCGAAGTCTCCGGCTTTCGCTTGCTCTATCAAACTGGCGTAACCGGCAGTGAATGGAAAATGTTTGGCGTTGACTTTCTCTGAGCAGTGTATCAGGGCCACCTTGGGTTGACTGATGCCAAACTGATGACAGAGTTGCGTAATATACTTGATTTGCATGAAACGCTGTTCTTGTGTGGGGTAGGGTATCACTGCAGCGTCGGTGAAGAACAGCAGTTTGTGATAGTCGGGAATGGATGCGGCGGTTACATGAGTGAGCACGTTTCCAGCGGGTAAGATGCCTTTCTCTTTGTCAAGGATGGCTCGAATGACGACATCCGTGCTGATGAGGCCTTTCATAATGATGTCTACCGTGCCTTCCTTGACCATCGCAACCGCCTTTTCGGCTGCTTCTTGATCGTTCGCAGCTTCTATAAACGATAGATGTTGCGAGCACGCCATTAAGGGTTGGCATTGTTTAACCTGGTCAATGCAGCCAATCATGACCGCTTCCATCCATCCTTGCTGAATGGCCATGGCGACCGACTGCTGTGTTGATTCGTCGGTTGCACATATAACCGCTGTTCTTTTTCGTACACCTTTTTGGGCCAGCTGACTGGCCATGTCTTTGAAATTTCGAATAGACGACATAGTATCCTCTTTTTGGAAAGCTGGGCCAAAGGTAGAAAAATCTTTCCAAAAATCTGTCTGGTTGACCTATAAAAATATCCTTGTTGAATGGTTACGATTAATAATTGTATTCTTTTTTCGTCCATTCGTCTTGGACGGAAAAGGAAAAGACATTGGCATCTGCTGGTGTGGTGCCTTGAAAGAACGAGCCTTTGTATTGTGTAATTTCATTCACTTTGACGGGAACCTCTTCAAAAGTGTGCTCGGCAATGACATCGCCAGATGCGTTTAATGCAGATACCGTGATCTTCAACACATCCGAGGGCGTATGCGGAAAGGTGTACACGTCAAACTGACCAGACCCAGTATGCTGTGCATCTGTCACGGTGCGTTCTTCGGTCTGGCGAGAGTTTTTCGCACCAACGCCTGTCACCGCGTTGAATGTTGAGCTGCCGCCCGTATAATAGAACTTCATGGTTTTGACCGCTGTTGGTATAGCATCGGTGTTAACCAGTCTGAACATGGCTACGGCACGCTTCATTTCGAGTTGGTAAGACGCATTGCCTCCAACCGTTACCTCTTGACAATAATAAAAGGTGTCGGTCATCTTGTTCTTGGGAAATGAAATCTCTTCGGGCGATGTAATGGTGGCTGATCCGCTGCCACTGTGCGCAATAGCGACCACTTGGTAAGTTCCTGCTGGCAGTGTGACGTCAATCTTACCGAAGTGAGCATCCTTCGTGTCTTGGTGAATGCTTTTTACTTTTACGCCATCCTTGAACAGGGCCAAACTGATACGCGTGCAAACCTGCTTGACATCGGTGGCACGCGACATGTCTATGGCTTGGTTGAAAGGGATGTGTTCGAATTGGGCAACACGGAAAGAAAGGTGGAACAAGTCTTTTGCTTCTTGTTCTTCGGTGTCTGTCTCCTCTGCTATTGACGGCTTTTCGCATGCTGACAAGCAGATGGCAGACAGCAACAGGGCGGTTGCCAACATCTTCATCGTTTTCATCATGGTTGGTAGTATTATGTGAGTTGGTTATATCGTTGGGCGTTATTATCAGGTGCTAAGTTACGACAAAAAAGAATAACCTCAAAATTTTTTTGTGCATCGAAAACAGTTACCCACGTTGTCGTCCGGTTTTTTCTTTTCGTTTTGGATTTAATTCCTTATTCTCTTACTGTTGAGCCTAACTCATCACGCTTGCTTTGTACTCAGCCAAAAGAAAAAAGAGGCAGGCTGCACGAATGCAGTCGCCTCTCTTTTCAGTTTTCTTCCTTCATTCTATCAATGAAAGGGGCATGGCACCTCTTTCTGCCAAGTTATCTCGCCATAACCATCTTTGTGGGCGGTGTGTCCGTGGCCAGTGTAGTCCTTGCACTCGTCAGTACCATCGTCCAGCTTCCAATAACCTTCCAATCCCTTGCTGTTGGTTTCAACGAAACACTGATGCAATGGGTTTTTCAGTTCTTGCGGCGTTAAAGCTCGAGTCCAGAACCTACATTCATTCACCGAACCCTTGAGATAGAAGCCGTCCTGTACGCCAGGTGCGGCACCGATATAGAAGTTGTTGGTAAACGATACTTTCTTAGCGTAGTCGGCCTCGGCAAAGAGGATTCCGTCTATATAGAGCGACAGTTTGTTGTTGGCAAACACACCTGCGATGTGGTACCACTCGTTTTTGGCGATGCTGAAGCCCAAACGCCCCGCATAAACATCCCATTGCTTCAATCCAAACATGAACACTGGCACGTTGCCCTCGCCACCGACACGGTCGGGTGTTCCATCCACGAACAGCCATGCGCTTTTCTCATCGTTCGAGTTTTCGGGGAAGCCCAGAATGCCCATCAGGTTGCCTCCATAGTATTTTGGCATCTCCCACAAACACACTCGAGCCTCGAGCGTAAAGGCATCCAGGTTCTGAAGTCTGCTGACATCATTGTCCTTGAAAGTCACCTTGAAACAATTACTTCCATTGAGCCTCGGCACATTCATCAAGAGGGTTCTGTTCACAACAACATAAAGTATGTCACTGCCAGGAAGTTGTGGATAGCGTTTGTTCTTGCTTGTCATCCTCACAGGCAGCAAGTAGTTCATGCCTTTCTTCAGGTTCTCCAGCTTGCTTACTTGCAGACTGGTGCTTTCAGAACGGTAGCCACCTTTCTTGATGGTCAGCGTTGTTTGCGACAAGGCAAACGTTCCCTCTGGCAATGACTGGTAATTCTCACCGTGCATGCTATTGTATGTCTCCACCAAGCTGTTGTCTATTGCCAGTTCTGTACTAACATCTTCTTCCACCTTCAAGGCACTCGATATGGTCAGCCCCATGGCATCGCCCTGTTGTTTCACTGAGAAAGTGGTGACAGGTGTCTTTTCTGCTGCCGTAATGTAAACAGCATCTACGTCTACATCATCAGAACAAGCCATCAAACCCAGCAAACAGATTGTGGACAGATAGCAGATTGTTTTTATCGTATGTCTCATCATTCTTGTTTTTTATTGTTTTTGTTACCGTTCATAATTTGGATAGCCTCTCTTACATAGAAGTAATTGTTGGGCGGTACAGGCTTGTTGAGATGGTTGCCTTCTGCGTAGGCAAACTGCAACACATATACGCCACAGCCAGCCAGATTGTTGTCAACGGCAAACTTGGCCATACCCCACAAGCTCGGTATCACCTTGCCGTCCTCATGGAAGTCTACGCCACCATGCCCGAAGGAGTTACCCACCTTGCTGGTCCACTCGCACAAGATACGTTTCTCGTTGGGGAAGCCCTTTCCATAATCGCTCCAACCTCCCTTGAGGCGGTTTTTAAGTTGTCGCGGTGAAATTGAGCTGTAGGCCTGTCCAATGAAATAATCGAACCTGTCAGCATATTCCTCGTCCAGCCATTGACCGTCAACCACCAATAGTTTGTGCTTGCCGTTCACCTTGTACTGCTCCTTGCACTTGGGACCAAGATACTGGCTCAGCGCATCTATAAAGGTACGCATCATCTCCTTGCTGTATTGGTCGCCGCCAAACCATGGCTCATAGTCGAGGTCAAATCCATCAAGTCCCCAGTGAAAGATGGAGTCAGCCAGGTTCTTAGCATAAATCTTCATGGAGTCCAAGTTTTCCGATCCCTCTCCAGTTCTACTGAAATAATGTTCTGGCCACATGGTGACCAACACCTTTGTCCCTCTATGTTCTTGCAGAAACTTTACGTCATTCCTGTTTTGTTCGTTGTTCACATACCCCGTAAAGAACGACACGATGTCGATACTGTCGGGAATGCCCGTCAGCCGTGTCTGCATTGATGGCGTGGCTGGTGAGTAATTGTACCATGCAAAGAAAATCTTATGGTCAGAATTCTTGTATGCAATCAGGTCTTTTTCCTGCTCGGGTGTCAGCGAGTGGAAGGATGTATCGTCCAACGCTTTCGGTTCTGGCTCAGTCCATTCCTCGCATGCCACCAGGCAGAACAGCGAAGCCAAGATGCCAATAAAACTTTTTATTTTCATATTTTGAATAATTTACGATGTTGATGGATGTTACTTATTTTTGATATTTCTTATCTGCTTTCTTGTCCCACCACAACTTGGTTCCGCCATTGTCGGCACCTTGTAGTAAGGACAATCCATGTTGGTAAGAGGCAGGGAAGTCGCTCTTGATGTTCACGGGATAGGGCAACCTGGCCACTTGTTTCTTGGAATCGATACTACCCATGCTCATGTTCATGTCCACTGGAATCACGCGCGGATAGCCTGTCCGCCTAAATTCACTCCAAGCTTCCTGTCCATCAGGATAAAGGGCGATGTATTTCTGTGTGATGATTTTCTCCAGCAACTCCTCGTTGTCAGTTCCTCCGAATGGTAACATGGCTGGCGTTATCTCACCACCGTCGTCTATGCCGCCATCGTCATCACCGTCATCTGGATTGCCGCCGTCATCTGGATAGTCACCAGGGTCGTCACCACCTTCATCATCACCTTCATTATCATCAATCTGAACATGATGGTTCCAAGCCACGGAGCAAAGTCCATAAGAGGTTACACTGTTGTATGAGTCCAACAAGTCTTTGTATGGAACGGGCGTAGTTGTACCCTTGAGGTACTCATCGGCACTGCCTGCCTTTGCCTGCGACGCTCCCAAAGGCTGGTCGAAGGCTGTGCGCACGCCTTGCTCATACAGTTGCTGTGCGCTGCCACCAGCCTGCCATCCACGCAAGGCAGCCTCGGCTTTCAGGAAGTATACCTCAGCCGCTGTCATGAGTTGAATGGGCGTTGATGCCGTGACATTCAGTTTGGAACACACCTTGTATTCGTTGCCAGTCATGTAGATGCCAGTCCTCACTCCGTTGTAGTCTTTCGCACCAGATACCTCAGACGGCTCGAACAGCAATCCGAGGCGTGGATCCTTGTATCCTTTCAGGTAGGTTTCCAATGTGGCACCTAACCTACTGTCATTGTACGAATGGCAAATCATGTACAGGGGATTGACGGTGGAGGCACCGTTCACGCGAATCAAGGCATTGTCGTCGTTTCCTTCCATGACGCCAGCCCGTATGGCTTCTTCTGCCTTAGCCTGAGCTTTGGCCGCATCAGCATATACAATGCGCATGGCCAAGCGTAGCTTTAGGGAATGAGCCAACTTGATCCATTTGGTGAAGTCGCCGGCATATACCTTGTCGTAGGCTGCCAACGGACGTGCGTCTGGATTGATCTTCACGAAATCTGCAAGGATTGCGGCTGCTTCGTCCAGCTCATTGAAAAAGAGGTCGTATATCTCGTTCTGTGCCGTGAAGGCAACGTCTGACGAAGGCTTGAAGTCCTTATACGGTATCGGTCCGTACATGTCGGTTATGCGGTGCATGCCCAGCACTTTCAATATCTGCCCTACGGCAAAGGTGGTAGGCACGAGTTCTTTCTTCAAGGACAGCCTGTACCACGGTATCATGTAATTCTGGTAAGCCACGCTGTAAGCCGCATTGCACCACCGTGGCTCCATCTTGTAGGTGGCGTTGTTCATTCCGCTGTTGTCAAACGTATTGGAAACGCCCATAAATCCCGAGAATATGTCACCAGCCAATGAATACATCTTTTGGTAATTGTTCACATCCACGTTCTGTGCTTTGGTGACACAGGGGTAAATCTGATACTCCATCTGTGTGATCAGCGACCCCATGCCCAAATTGTCATGAAGCAAATCTTCCTCGTTTGCCGCATTGGGATCTGTATTGGTAGACAGGAAATCGCTTGTGCAAGAGGAGAGCATCACAACGGACAGCAGAAGCGATGTCCATGTGTTCTTTGCACTTATATTGAAATTATACATAGTTGTTGCTTGTTTTTATAAAGAAAATTTAATGCTGGCACCGAAACTTCTCAAACTCGGCATCAGGAAATAGTCAACTCCCTGATAGAACGTTCCGACCGATGATGTGAGTTGTGGGTCAAAAGGTGCTTTGTTGTAGATCATCCAGAGATTGCGACCCGTCACCGAAACCGTGAGGTCTTTGATGACATTGCCAAACCATTTGTTGGAGAAGGTATAGCCCAGTGATACCTCTCTCAGACGGATGTTGGTGGCATCGTACACATAGTTGGACAACACGCCCGATCCTCCCCCTATCTGCCGATAGTAGGTTTCGGCATCCATCATCATGCCGTTCACGCTTACACCGCCGCGGTCTCTTGCCAAGGCACTGCGCTCGGATGCGCCATAAGCGTCGAGAACGGCTTGCGTAACCGACACTACTCGACCTCCTATGCGACCGTCAATCAAGAACGAGAGGTTGAAACCCTCGTACTGGAAGCTGTTACGCAGGCTCACAGAATACCGGGGTGACGTATTGCCGCCATATATCAGATTGGTGTTGTCGATAGCCATCTGCATGTTGTTGGGATTGACATAGGTATATCCGTTCAAGTCTTTAACCAGATGATTCACATAAAAGTCACCGATAGAGCCGCCCTCATTGATGTAGTTTCTGAAAGAGGACAAACCGCCCAAGTCAAAATGGTCTACATTCATAGGCTCGCCCGTGATAGGATTGGACACGTTGCGCACCAACTCCTCGATACGGTTACGGTTGAAGGTAAAGGTCAGCACGGGCTTGTACAAGAGTTTTCCAAACGTGAGGTCGGCATCTACCATCGCCTCAATACCGCGGTTGCTCACCTTTCCGGCATTTACATAGAAGTTGCTGTAGCCACTGCTCTCGGGTGCTCTGAACTTGAAGAGCTGGTCATAGGTGTTGGCGTGATACCAAGTGATGTCCACGCCTATCTTGTTGTTCAGGAAACGTGAGTTAAGACCAATCTCGAACGACTTGGTCTGTTCGAACTTCAGGTTGTTGATGGGCAGATCTGGATTGATGCTCACGCCTCCGCCAGGACTGATGGGATAGGACGGTACGGTGATGCCTGCCAATGAAACCGGCACATTACCCACCTTGGCATACGACAGGCGTAACTTGGAGAACGACAGTACCGACTTGGGTGCCTTGAGCCATTCGGTCAGGATGAACGACATACCCACCGACGGATAGAATATGCTCTTGCTGGAGGTGTTGGCCAACAACGAAGTCCATTCGTTGCGCCCGGTGACATCCAAGAATATGCAACGCTTGTAATCGAACGATGCACTCACAAACAGAGCCTGTGTCTTGATGGATTTTCCCTCCTGGTATTGAGGCTCTGGAGTAAGGTTGTTCAGGGTAAACTTGTTGGGAACGGTGGCCAAGGGCGCACCAAACTCAAGCTTGTTGGAGTTGGCTGTATAATTGAAACTGGTGTTCTTGAAGCTGCCACCGGCATTAATCACCATCCCCCAATGATTGAAGTTTTTATGAAGATTGACAATCAGGTCACCATAATCCTGCGTAGACTTGTCGGTGGCCAACAGGTAAGAACCCTTGTCAGATGCCGATGTAAGCAAAGGAAGTGTCGAAGCGTAGTTCTTGATTTCATTGACCTTGGTGTTGCGGTCGGTTCTGAAACGTACCGTTGCATTGAGCCAGTCAAGGATATCGTATTTAAGGCTTCCACCCAATATGATACGCTCGTTGTGGTTGATGTTGAAATTGCGGTGGGTAATCCAGTATGGATTCTGGATAGACCGCTTCTGATCTCCGTAAGGCCAGAACTGCAAGGGGAAGCCCCTGCTGGCATCGTATCGCTCATACGACCTGTACTTCTCTATCTGGTCGCCTCGTGGAAAGAGGTAGATGGGAACGATAGGGTTGTAATACTCACCCTGCGAGAGCATGTTCTGTGCGGTTTTATCAATGTACATCAGCGTGGCACCAAGGCTCAGTTTGTCACCGATGGAATACATACCATTGTACGAAACGTTGTAGCGGTTCATCTTGTTGTTATGTATCACTCCATGAGCGTTATAGGCTGACAGCGACAAATAGGTGCTGTTTTTCTCGTTACCAAACTGTATGCCAACGGTGTTCGAGACGCTGGCTCCTGTCTGAAAGAAATCGGCAGGGTTGTAGTTGGCCTCATTCTGCAAGCGTGGTCCCCAGCTGCTGAACTCGTTGCTGCGACTTCCATAACGGTTCTGAAGCTTTGGAAGTAGGAAAGGTCGGTAGCAGTCGGTAAAATTGGAGAAGCTGATGCGCGGCTTGCCATCTTCAGTCCACCTCTCTTGGTTGTCAGCATCACCACGCCATTGGCAGCCTGACCACCATACAGGGCAGCCGCCGACGGACCTGTCAACACGGTGACTTCGGCAAT